>DJVY01000035.1 GCA_002440885.1 Bacteroidales bacterium UBA6244 | reverse complement strand
CCTTATCAGGACCTGATGACATGGCAACTTACGAGTGGATTGTTGCGGATACACTCTACTCTTCCGCCCAATCTATTGTGGCTTGCCCGATTGACACCACCCAATACAAACTTACGGTAGAAGACAATTTTGGTAACACCGCTTCCGATAGTATCGTGATCAATGTTTTGCCCTCAGTAATCGTGAATATCGGGAACGACACCACCTTGTGCTCAGGTCAAAGTCTTACGCTGAATGGCCCGAATCCCCCCGAAGGCGAGACTTACGCGTATTTATGGAGTACAGGTGAGGACACCCAGTCTATCACACTCATGGCGACAACAGACACACTTTATTATCTGGATGTTACCAATTCATACAATTGCACCTCTTCGGATACCATTTATATCTATGTGGCCGATTTACCTGTTATTGACACCATTACCGGAGATACGGCCATTTGTCCGGGAAATACCATAACACTCGAAGTTCAGGGCTTCGGCATTGAATCCTACTTGTGGAGTACCGGCGATACCACACAATCTATCCAGGTTTCACCACCGGGAAGCGATACAATTTACTGGTATTCAGTGAGTGTTTGGAGCGCTTTTGGCTGTATGGCTGAAGACTCCATCCAGATCAGGGTTTACCCCTTGGCCATTGTCGATTTTCAGCATGACACAGCGCTTGTTTGTCAGGGTGATGATGTACTGCTCTCCGTTTCGGCCTCCACAAGTATTTCGACTTTTACGTGGATTTACAATGGAACTGACTCTACCACAACGGTGAATGAACTAAACCTGGTTCGCCCTTCTGTTTCCGATTTTGTTTATTTGACTGGTCAAACTAACGATGGATGTCTGGCGACAGACAGTATTTTCTTAAACATACTCCCTGTTCCTGAACTCACCATCACCGCCGACACTTCAATTTGCAGCGGCGACAGTATCGTACTGACAATTACGGGAGGCGATTTGTTTTTCTGGGCTATTGCAGGCGATACCATCTCATATGAATCAACACTCAAGGTAGCCCCCACTGACACAACGACCTACGCCGCAGGATCTGGCTTTGGTGAGTCACTTTGTTTTGCCGACACTAATGTTACCATTTCAATTCTTCCGGCAGCAGCTACACAAATCCTGTTCGACACAGCCATAGTGTGCGAAGGCACTGAAATCGTCCTAATTGGCGAAGGAGCAGACGCCTATCTTTGGTTGCCATCAGGAGACACCAGTCAGCAGCTTTTAATGACGGTAAGAGATACTACCTGGGTGTTTCTGACAGGAACAACTGATCAGGGATGTTCGTCGACAGACTCTTTGGAATTGTTTACGCTCCCCACGCCGGTGGTGAAGCTCTCAGGGCTTTTCTCAGCTTATTGCGAAAACGATCCGGCTGTCACCTTAATTGGTCAGCCCACAGGTGGTGTTTACACTGGACCAGGGGTTTCCGACGATCTGTTCGACCCGCAGGAAGCAGGTCCCGGAGTTCATTCCGTGGTTTATGCTTTAACAAATGTATATGAATGTACAGGGTTCGACACTGTGGTCACAACAGTTTACGGAGGAAACCAGCCCATTAATCTTGGTCCGGCCGACACCTTGTTCCCTGATGAGCAAAAAATTCTCGATGCCGGCGAAGGATTCGACAGTTACTACTGGTCAACAGGATCTAACTTACGCTCCATCACCGTTTTTGGTGTCGACTTCCCTCACGGAACCTATGAATACCGGGTAATCGCCACAATTAACGGATGTACAAGTGTGGGCAAAGTCGATATCACCTTCATCAACCCTGACTTTATTCCTGAAAGCCAAAGCCGGACTCTTCTCCTCTATCCAAATCCAAATGATGGTCAGTTTACTTTTGAGCTGCCTTCGGCGAATAGTGCCTGGAACATCAACATTTTCTCAATTTACGGAAAACTGGTTTTCAGCAGTTTAGGAGACATCTGTCAGCCTGATGATTGTCAGTATAGTCTGAATCTCGGGAGTTTGCCCGAAGGGATCTATTCCATTCAGTTAATTTCGGGTCGTGAAGTTTATACCGGCAAAATACTGATCAGGAAATAATCAAAAAAACGCGCCGGGTCTTCCGGCATAATTCTATACTTTTGCACAAAAAAAAAGTAACCATGGCAAAAGTATTAGGCATTGGAAATGCACTTGTTGATATACTAACGAAACTTGAAAACGATCAGCTTTTAGAGGAATTGAGATTACCTAAGGGCAGCATGCAGTTGGTTGATGATCAAACTTCGGTGCATATTTCTCAGAAAAGTCAGCACCTGGAAAAAGAAATGGCATCAGGAGGATCAGCGGCGAACACCATCCATGGATTGGCCCGACTTGGAATGGAAACTTCGTTTATCGGAACAGTGGGTAACGACTCCACGGGTCAGTTTTTCCAAAATGACCTAAAATCGAGCAACATCAATCCCGTACTCTTTTTCAGTGAAACACCGTCCGGCATCGCCAACGCCATGATCAGCAAAGATGGTGAACGCACTTTTGGCACTTTTCTGGGCGCAGCCATCGAGCTCGCCGCCGATCATTTGAAAGAAGAACATTTTGGTGGGCATAACCTAATTCACATTGAAGGATACCTCGTTCAAAACCATCAGCTTATGGAGGAAATCATGAAAAAAGCCCAATCAGCAGGGCTGAAGATTTCGCTCGACCTGGCCAGTTATAACGTGGTGCAGGACAACCTCGATTTCTTAAGAGGATTGGTCGAAAAATACGTCGATATAGTATTTGCCAACGAAGAAGAAGCTAAAGCCTTTACAGGAAAAAATCCGGAAGCGGCAATCGATGAAATTGCCGACATGTGCGATGTGGCCATTGTAAAAATTGGAAAAGAAGGATCGATGATAAAAAGTGGCGGGCATCTGGTTCGTGTCGGAGTTACCGAAGTAAAAGCACTCGACACCACCGGAGCAGGCGACTTATATGCTTCAGGGTTTTTATTCGGTTACCTAAACGATATGGGCTTTGAGAAGGCCGGAAAAATAGGAGCACTTTTGGCCGGAAAAGTGATTGAAGGTTATGGAGCTAAAATCTCCTCCTCCGACTGGGATTACATTCGCAAACGCATTACAGAATTATAGTCTGAATTCAATCTCTTCCTTCCCTGAGGCCAGAAGCTTGTTTACCTGAGCAATCATTTGGTCAATATCCTGATCCATCATGCATCGGAAGTGTTTTTTCGGACATTTATCGTAACCCAATTTGCTGCAAGGACGACACGACAACCCACTTACCTGAGCCATGGCAAACAGATTGGTTTTCCCCGGAAAATAAGGATACATGCCCAGTTCGGGAACAGTGTTCCCCCAAATACTTAACACCGGTTTAAAAAAAGCCGCGGCTATATGCATTAATCCCGTGTCGTTGGTTACTACCAGTTTCGCCTGACTAACCATAGAAGCAGACTGATTCAGGGTAAGCGCACCACATGTATTAACGATAGAGGCCTGATGACAAAGACGACAAATTTCTTCTCCTCTTTCCTTATCTTCATGACCACCAAGTAAAACGACAGGAAATTTGAGTCCTGCGATAAGTTTGGCAGCTTTCTCAGGAGGAAATATTTTTGTAAAATGCTGACCTCCAATTACCATAGCAATAAAGCCGTTAGCTAATTGCCCATCTACCTGAGCTGGAATCACCTTGTCGGCTTCGGGGATAAAAAAATCCAATCCCCGACCATCGTTATGAACACCCAGCTTTCTTACAGCCAAAAAGTACCTGTCAACAACATGAATGTCAGGTAATTTATTAATCCCTGTGTTTACCAACAACCACTTTTCGATATTTAATTTAGGAAAAGAAGCTCCCTGCACGCCAAGGCGTCTTCGGAGTTTCTGCGAACGCCAGTTTTTTTGCAAATCGACGACAAAATCAAACTGCTCTGTTAAAAGGTCTGGTAAACACTCATCCGGATGTTTGTTGTAAGTCCAAACTTTGGTTACATGAGGATTAGAGTTCCAAAGGCCTTTGTAACGCGACTTGGTTATGGTGTGAATTTCGGGATTCAGTTGCAACTTTAAAGCCCTCACTACAGGGGTGGTAAGCACTATGTCGCCAATGGAACTAAAACGAATCACCAGAATTTTCATGATCTTTGCAGATTTCAGGCAAAGGTAATGATTCCTTTGCTTGAATAACCAACGGCAATAATGAAGTTAAGTTTTACGTTAAAGCTCAAAAAACAGAAATATGTCATTAACACCTACTAAACAAATAGCCTTAGGCTTCGACATGCCCTACTTTATGCTTCGGGACGTGATTAGCGAAAAAGAACTTACCTCGATTGATATCCAAGGGACTAAGGGCACGCTGGTCATGTTTATATGCAACCATTGTCCCTATGTAAAACATGTAATACACGAGTTGGTAAAAATCGGGTACGATTACCTGGATAAGGGAATTGGGATGGTGGCCATCAACAGCAACGATGTGAATAATTATCCGGATGATGATCCCGTTAAAATGCGTGAATTGGGTCTTTCTCTGAAATTTCCGTTTCCCTACCTGTTTGATGAAACACAGGAGGTTGCCAAAGCCTACGACGCGGCCTGCACCCCGGATTTTAATTTATTTGATGCCAATGGAAAATGCGTGTACCGTGGTCAGCTCGACAGTTCCAGACCCGGAAACGACAAGCCTGTTGACGGTAAAGACTTACGCGCCGCATTGGATTTAGTGATTGCAGGAAAACCCGTTCCCGAAAAACAAATACCCAGTACAGGTTGCAACATCAAGTGGAAATAGGTTTGGTGCACAACAAAGAATCTAGTTTTTAACGAGTTTATGAGTGGATAAGTTTTTAAGTGGATGAGTTTTTAGGTGGATAAGTTTATGATTGGAGGGAGTGTTTTTTGCTTTAGATGAATCAGTTTTGAAAGCAATGTATCTGGTTGTCAGGGAGGTGCCAAAATATTGAAATAAGTCATTGGGAATCAAGGCATAATAATAAGCCAGTTCTAAATGCATCTGACAATAGCTTGAATGTCAATTCTTTAGTAATTTTTTTATTTACATACTTTTTTCGAACATCCTCCGGAGAGTCCTATAAAATCAAACCATCAAAGTCCCCGCAAACTAATACAACTATTAATTTTCAACCCCAACAATTTATTAACTCCAAACCCCAACAATCTATTAATTCATTACCTTTGAATCCATAAACCCCTAAACTCTTGAACCTATGAACCCCATAAACTCATAAACTTATAAACTCATAAACTTATAACCCCCTAAACCCCAAAACTTTTAATACTTTTGCATTTGATTTTATTATAGATGAGTACAAACGGTATTATTATTCTGAGTATGTTGTTGCTCTCCGGATTTTTTTCGGGGATGGAGATCGCATTTGTCAGTTCAAACAAACTTATGCAGGAGCTCGACCTTAAACGCAAACTGCTTCCTGCTGCCATTCTGCAGGCTTTTTATAATCATCCATCTCGTTTTATTGGTGCGTTGTTGCTTGGAAATAATGCTGCACTGGTAGTGTATGGAATTGCTACTGCCCGCTATCTTGAGCCCTTGTTGTATTCATATCTCCCTATGTATTTTCAGTCTGATTTTGTAATTCTTGTTATACAAACGCTTTTGTCGACATTGCTTATTCTGGTAGTTGCTGAATTCATCCCCAAGGTTCTTTTCCGTATTAACCCAAACGCCATCTTAAAGGTTTTTTCTCTTCCGGTATGGATTTTTTATTATTTGTTTTATCCGCTTATCCTGGTGTATATCGGGCTTTCGGAGTTACTTTTGAAATATGTGTTTCGTCTGAAATTATCTTCTGAGCCTTACCAATTTACAGCTATCGATCTGGAAGAGTTTGTAAAAGAATCCACTTCGCGTGAGGAGAAACCCGAAGAATTGAATCAGGAAATTCAAATGATTCAGAATGCCATTGATTTTAAGCATATAAAACTGCGCGAATGTATGATTCCGCGTCCCGAAATTGAAGCCCTGGAAATAAATGAAGATGTTGAGGTGCTGAGGAATTACCTTACTGAGACAGGCCATTCGAAGATCATGATTTTTGAGAAAACCATCGATCAGATTGTTGGATATGCTCATGCTTACGACATGTTCAGTAATCCTGCAACCATTCGTCAAATTGTAAGACCTGTAGAGCTTGTGCCGGAAACCATGTCGGCACGAGATATGTTGCAGGGTTTTATCAAAAACCATAAAAGTGTAGCAGTAGTTGTAGATGAGTTTGGGGGCACCTCTGGTATTGTTACCATGGAAGACATTATCGAGGAAATTTTTGGAGATATTGAGGATGAGTATGATACAGAGGAAGAAACCGAAATCGTGCTCAGCGAGAACTGTTATATCTTCTCAGCACGTCTGGAGGTGGATTATCTGAACGAAAAATATAAACTCAGTATCCCCATTGATGATGAATATGAAACCCTTGCCGGTTTTATTATATTCCATCACGAGAGTATTCCGTCTGTTAATGAAAGAATTGTGGTCAAACCCTATGTATTCACAATCCTTAAAGCTACCGGAAGCAGACTGGATGAAGTAAAGCTGGATTTAGACGAATAGCCCAATAGTTGTGGTGCTATTTTTTCTCGTTTTCCAATAGTACACGGGTCACAGGTAAGCACTCGGGGTAATTTTTCTGTAAATAGCCAATCAGGTGTTCGCGCACGAAAACCCGTAGATCCCATGCATCCGACGAATTTCGCGCACTAACTAAAGCTCTTATTTCAATCATGTTTTCTTTGGCATCGGTTACTTGCATGTTGTTCACCTGTCCGTCCCAAAGTGGGTTGGCATTAAGCAGTCTGGTTAGTTCATCGCGTAAAGCATCAATAGGAACATGATAGGAAGCGTAAATAAACACAGTGCCCAGGATTTCTGCGGTGGTGCGTGTCCAGTTTTGAAAAGGTTGCTCTATAAAATATGTGGAAGGCAGTACCAGCCTGCGTTTGTCCCAAATCCGAACGACAACATAGGTTAAAGCAATCTCTTCAATCCATCCCCATTCTTTCTCAACAATTACCACATCATCTATCCTGATGGGCTGGGTGATGGCTATCTGTAGACCGGCTAAAATTGTACCGATCACTTTTTGTGCCGCCAATCCCAATATTACAGTGGCAATTCCTGCTGAGGCAAACAGGCTGAACCCAATCTTTTTCACATCTTCGAATAGCATGAGGGTAATGCTGATGGCCGTTAAAATAATGATAAAGATGATGATTCGCTCCAGGATATTATACTGGGTGTGTACTTTCCGCGATCTCAGATTATCAGCCTGCCTGATGTCGTAGTGTTTGAGCACTTGTCTGAAAAACAGCCTGATCACCGCGATCAAAATCCACGTAAACCCTGCAATAAGCAACACCGAGGCTGCAATCTCTACCATCTCCAATGATTCAGGTGGTAAGATGGAAAAATACCTCGGCACGCATTTCATCGCAATGGCGAGCGTTAGCACGAGTATTGGCAGAATGATTTTTTTAAATGTTTTCATTGACATCACTTTATTACCTGATGTAAAAGTAGTAATTATTCGAATGATTTGATGTTATTTCAAAATGGCATTTTACCCAAATGTAGGTACTGAAGTCCATGGATGAAGAGAATAATTTTGCGCCATTATTGAAAATGAAATGTGGATAGTCATTTCGTGTTTCATATTAAAACGGATCAATATTTTAAAGTTTCTATCAATGAAAAAGCTACTGATTTTTATTTTTTGCCTTTCTGTTTCGACCTGTGTGCTGGGTCAGAAAAGCCATACCGATGCCAACATCGTGGGTCATGTGACCTGCCGCGGTGAGCACATTCCTTTTGCCAGTGTTAGTGTAGTGGGGACTACTATTGGAACAACTACCGATGAAACAGGTCATTACCGCATGATTAATCTTCCTGAAGGGGATCTTACCATAAGGGTTCAATCATTGGGATATAAGCCTAAAGAGCTCAAGGTGCATACCTCATTAAACCAAATCATTACGTTGAAATTCGAACTTGAAAAGGACGCCTTAGGTATTGAAGAGGTAGTGATTACAGGCGACCGGAACGAAAAGAACCGGGCTGAGTCTTCAACAGTGGTAAATACCATATCGGGTAAAATTTTTAACGTGGTTGAAGCCGTTACGTTAAGTGAAGGACTAAATTTCTGTCCGGGCCTGCGCATGGAAAACGATTGCCAGAATTGTGGGTTTACACAAGTACGTATGAATGGCATGGATGGGCCATATTCGCAGATTCTGATAAACAGTCGCCCGATTTTCAGCGGGTTGGCCGGTGTTTACGGGTTGGAGCTTATACCAACCAACATGATTGAACGGGTTGAGGTAATACGTGGGGGCGGATCGGCTTTGTACGGAAGCAATGCCATTGCCGGAACGATTAACCTTATTTTGAAAGACCCCATTACCAATACCTATGAGTTTGGATTTAATAGCGCAAGCATCGGTATTGGAATGCCTGATGCCGGCTCACCTGCTCCGGATTTTTCAACCAATGTAAACACTTCCCTGGTTTCATCCGACAACAGAACAGGGATGGCCGTTTATGGATTTTATCGATCGCGCAAGCCCTTCGACGCCAATGATGATGATTTTTCGGAAGTTGCCTCACTTAACAACACAACCCTTGGCTCAAGACTGTTTCATCGCTTTAGCTCGAGAAACAAACTTTCGCTCGATTTTTTTCATATTCATGAAAAGCGCAGGGGAGGCGATCGGTTTGATTATCCACTTCATGAAGCCAATATCGCTGAGGCTGTGGAACATAACCTTACAACCGGCGCGCTTACTTTCGATCAGTTTATGCGGTCAAAAGACTTGTTGTCGGCTTTTGTGGCGATTCAATATATCGACAGGGATTCCTATTATGGTGCAAACCAATCGCTTAGTGATTATGGAAACACCACCGATCTGACTTATAACCTGGGGGTGCAGTATAATGCTCATTTTTCGGATACCAAACTGGTGGTGGGCATCGAAACTCAGGGAGAACGTCTTGTGGATACCAAACTGGGTTACCCTGATTTTGATCATGCTGTTATCGAAAACGATAGCATCCTATTTGTGCCACACACTGAGAATGTTATGGTGGCTGATCAGGAAAGCAGAACCTCCAGCATTTTTGCTCAGTACGAATTCAATCTTTATGGTTTAAAAACTACATTGGGAGGTCGATTCGATCGTTATTCGATACAGGATTACCAGATTGAAGGCTCTGAAAAATCAGGGAATGTTTTGAGTCCGAGGCTTAGCTTTTTGTACGATATCAGAAAGAATCTTCAGGCAAGGGTAAGTTACGGACAGGGTTACAGAGCACCTCAGATTTTTGATGAAGACTTGCACATTGAAACCTCCGGGTCAAGGCAGGTAATACATCGGAATGCTCCCGATTTAAAGCAGGAAACAAGTTATAGTTTCATGGCCTCTCTTGATGGCAATAAGCAGTGGCAATCTGTTTCTGTCGGACTGCTGATAGAGGGGTTTTATACACAGCTTAAAAATCCATTCACCAATACCTACAGCGAATCTGATGCACAGGGCGTGGTGGTTTACACACGCGAAAATGCCGAGAAAGGAGCTGCTGTGGGCGGAGTAAATACAGAGTTGAACGTGGTGACTACTTTTAATATAGCCCTGACAGCCGGATTTACCTTTCAGAGAAGTGAGTACGAAGAAGCTCAGGAGTTTGACGAAAAGAAGTTTTTGCGCACACCGGATCAGTATGGCTATCTTACAGCTGATTATAAATTGAATAAACACTGGGCAGCTTCAGCTTCATTTAATTATATCGGCTCAATGCTTGTTCCCTATTTTGGTGAAAAAGCCTTAGATCCCGATCTGGGAGAGTTAATAAAAACGGGATCTTTTTTCGATTTAGGCCTTAAATTACAGTATACCATAAAAATAAACGGGGCAAGCATGCAGGTCTACGGTGGAGTTAAAAACCTGTTTAATTCTTACCAAAATGATTTTGATTATGGTATCGATCGCGATCCGGGATATATATATGGGCCAATTTTGCCGCGTACGGTCTATGCAGGACTGAAAATCGGCAATATGCTGGGCCAGCTTTAATGGATTTTGTTTTGTTGAATAATTTGTTTCCAGGCGGTTTGATGTGTTTCAAGCCGCTTTTTTTATTTTTTTGCTAACAAAACTTAACAATCTGTAAAAACGGTTAATATTTAAGAGTCTGATTTTCATAATCGATAATTTTGGTTGTGTATTTGAAAAAGTGTACATCTTAAAAAACGCAACCATGAAAAAAATTACTTTATTAAAAAATTTATCGTTAGTGGCTCTCCTGTGGGTCACCTTCTACAGTGCAAAGGCACAAATCAACGACACTTTGGTGGTGCAGGTTTCGCCCACGCTTGCGGTGAAATTAACCTCAGACAATTTACCTGAGCTAGCTGAATCGGGTACAGCCATCGCGTTAATTAAACAGTTTCAGGAAGACTTAGCCAGATTGCAACCCCAATTTTCGAGTAAGGGAGGATATGAGATAACGTACAAACAGTCAGCGTACCTGAAAGTGGATAGCCTGAGCAAAACGCAGGTTTTTGTGTTGAATGATAAAAGCAAAATAAATTACAACAGCAACCGCTGCCGATTGATACCACCTGATCCTGAAGGTTGTGGCATCAGCGATGGGGAGGACATTCTGATTTATTTTACGCAATTGGAGGAGCTCGCGCAACCCAAGTTGATAGCAGTGGTAGAAGAATCTCTATCCCGGGCTTCAAAACCTGAACGCGTGGCCAAAAATTTCTATTACGCATGGCAGGACGATCAATTGGTACTCACACATGAGCAGACTACCTCCAATGCCCATCTCGATCAAATTGGCCTTAAAGCAGGAATGGGAGCGGCCTTGATTAAAAATACAGGGATGGTAAACATTGGCTTTTCTGCTGTCGTAGGTATTGGCAGTCGGGGTCGGTTAAAGCACCGCTTTGTTATTTCTGACGAGATGAACTACGTGTTCGATAACAACAGCAGTTTTACTATTAACAATTTCCTGAGTTTTGGCTATGCCATGAATTTCTCAAAAAAACCAGATAAGCCTGCATGGTACGGACTGGAAGCCGGATTTCTGACCAACAAAAACAGTAATTTCTTCGCCAACGATACATACCGGTTAGGCTTCATTGTAAATCCTGTGGAGAAGGTGAACATCAAGCCCTTCCTTTACTTTGAGGACAGCTTTAAAAAAGTGTATCCGGGCATTGGATTAACCTTCGAGTTTTAGTCGAAGATTGACCTAGCCGGGCCGGAGATTCCATTTCTAAGTGGAGTTGATTTTCCATCCGGTATATTGATTGTTGCTTTTTCGCGATAGCAGCGCGCAACTGCCTGAGTTTTTTACACTACTTTTGAGCCAGGTTTTATCAACTTGTTTTCCGGATATGAGGTATGTTTTATTGTTTTTCGGTTTGTTGGCAGGGCTAAGTCTCTTGTCGCAAAATGTGGAAAAAAGCTACCAGCATCACGATATTTTGATTGGTTATGGTGCTTTCCCGATTGATCAATTTCTTTCGGTTGAATCTAATATGCTCAACAGCAGTCTGCCTGATAAGCGATATGTTCGCGATCATTATTCAGGGTGTGGTGTAATCACCTTGACCTACAGGCGTATATCGCGTAGTGGTTTTTTTATGTGGGGAGTAACAGCAGGTTACAACCAAAGCAGTGCCAGCGTTTATCATGTTGGGCAACTTGTTGGTGAGTTGGACAGGAATTTTATTACCGTTGCCGTTGAGTTGGAATACCGGTATGTAAACAGCGGAATTGTTCAGGTATATTCAGGTGCTGGATTGGGCTATCAGTTTGGAAACGAAAAACTAAAGCCCACCGTTGAAAGTGGGCTTTCTGAGGTTTCCGGAAGTATTAACCGCCTCGCCTATCAGGCTAACGTTATTGGCGTTCGGATAGGCAAAACTTTCGGTGGCTTTGCTGAACTCGGGTTCGGTTACAAAGGCATCGTGAATGTTGGCTTGTCGGTTCAGTTATATTAAATATTGGCGATGGCCAATTTCAATTTTTCACCTACCTCTTTCGCCAGCGGCTTTAATTTTGGATTATCTGCCGTTTGCATCGACTTGTTTGGGTCGATGGCCGCTACTTCAATCCTGTCGTTGCCCAAATCGCGTACAATAACATTGCACGGCAACAGTAGCCCGATATGTCCGTCAATTTGTAACGCCTCGTATGCTCCGTGTGGGTTACATGCGCCAAGGATAAGGTAGGGGTTCATTTCTTTTCCGGTGGCTTTGGTTATTTTTTCTTGCATGTTCGTCTCCGAAACTACTCCAAAACCTTGCTCTTTAAGCGTTTCCTTTACGCGAACTACCGCTTCGTCAAAAGTCATGTTCACCACCTTAAAGAAATAGTAGGTGTCTTTGTTCTGGTTTCTTTTCTGTGCTTTAACAGGGCTTCCTGTTATTAACAGAACACTCAATGCGAGTGTGGCGAAATAAAAAATTTTCTTTTTCATGTGCTTTAGTTTTTCGAATGTACGCTTGCGTTAGCCTACAGTCAATTGTTAATTAATTAGCTTTATACTGCCTCTTACTGATTTTGTAAAAACATCCTGACAGAAGCAAACAGTTAATACCGAGAGGATTGGGTTTCCCTGTTTTTACAAACCTAATCTGATTCGGTATAAACGTCTTTTAAAACAGACTGCTGCAAAATTAATACTTTATTTAGATGAATTATAAATAAATTTGAAGAAATTGGTTTGGGTGATTTACAATTAAAGCCTGTATCCATGAAAAGTTCCTACTTTTGATTAAAAATACCAGGATTAAAGTGCACGCTGAATTCTCAAAAATGCCAAATTACGATTTTGCGGATAATACCTCTTCCGCCTCTGATCATCGGTCTGCCGTTGTTATGGTAGGAAGTCTTCCCCTGGGGGGGGATTTTCCGGTTCGTGTTCAATCGATGACAAATACAGATACGAACGATGTCCGGGCTACGGTGGATCAGGTGATGCAGCTGGTTGATGCGGGCTGCAATTACGTAAGAATTACAACACAGGGAATCCGCGAAGCCGAAAACCTGGAAGCAATCAAAGGTCGTTTGCTGTCGTTTGGGTACGATGTCCCGCTTATTGCCGACGTCCATTTTAACCCCAAGGCGGCTGAGTTGGCTGCCACTATTGTCGAAAAAGTGCGTATAAATCCGGGGAATTACACCGACAAAAAACAATTGTCGTATAACTACAGCGACGCTGCCTTTGAGGAGAGCCGGCAACGAATGGCCGAACGATTGTTGCCTTTATTACATATTTGCCAAAAACATAATACGGCTATCCGGATAGGTACAAACCACGGTAGCTTGTCCGACAGGATGTTAGCGCGTTTTGGAAACACTCCGCTCGGAATGGTAGAGTCGGCATTGGAGTTTGTTGATATATGTCGGCGAAGTGATTTTCACCAACTGGTGTTGTCCATCAAGTCGAGTCACGTGCCCACCATGATTGAAGCCAACCGCTTGCTGATACAGCGTATGCAAAAGGCCGGGTATTATTATCCTGTACATCTTGGCGTAACCGAAGCCGGCGATGGCGTCGATGCCCGTGTTAAATCAGCTGCCGGTATTGGTTCGTTGCTTGCCCTGGGTATCGGCGACACCATACGGGTTTCTCTAACGGAAGACCCGGTAAATGAAATTCCTGTTGCCCTTAACCTGGTTTCCCTTTACGGGAAAAAGGAGAATAGGGTCCATCTGATCACGCACGAGGTCATTGCTTTTAAAAGCAACGCATCCGGGAGGCAGAAACCACCAATGGTTGTGTCGGAAACCATGGCTGATGGGGTGGATGTTGCGATCAGCCCAACGAGAACAGAACAACGTAGTGATAAAGGGGTCAATTTTACAGCTTATAAACTTAGTTACGCAGAGCGTGACTACGAAAGCCTGTTATTAAAGGCAACCGTTGATTTTTCAATACTAATGCTAAAAATTTCACGCGAAGGGATTTGGCTTGAGAACCTGACTGCCGGTAACACAGTGGATTTGCCCAAACTTGCGTTGGATATCCTGCAAGGACTTGGTCTGCGTTATTCCAAGCCTGAGTACATTGCTTGTCCTTCGTGCGGGCGCACTTTGTTTAATTTGATAGATCAATTGGCCGTGGTACGTGAAAAAACCCGGCATCTTTCCGGACTCAAAATCGCGGTTATGGGCTGTGCGGTAAACGGGCCGGGCGAAATGACGGATGCTGATTATGGCTATGTAGGCGCAGGTAAGGGCAAGGTGAATTTGTACAAAAAGCATCAGGTAGTAGCTAAAAATATCCCACAGGATGAGGCTGTTGAAGCTTTGGTAGAGCTGATAAAGCAAGGAGGAGATTGGGTTAATCCTGAAGAAGCTGAAGAATTTTATAAGGAATAATTTTTGGTATTTCAGAAAGAAAAAGTAATAAATTTGCATCCGTTATGCGGTAGTAGCTCTCCCGATAGTGACCGGGAGGCAGAGCATCAGCTTCCCAAGCTGAGGGTCGTGGGTTCGACTCCCATTTGCCGCTCAAAGTTCGGATTGAAATCCGGGAAAGCTTTTGGCTTTTGGCTATTGGCTTTTGGTAAAGTGAATTTCAAGTGCTGAATGATTTAAGAACGAGAATTCCACTTCAAAATTCAAAAATCGGTGTTTCGCGCCACAGGCGGACAGGCCGGCATTCGGTGTTCAAAAGGGTGTATATCAAAGAAATAATGAATATCGATCAACAGCCTGTCCGCCTGTGGCGTGAAATGATGATTTACGAACGAGATTCAACTCCGATCTATATCTTCATTTAAGTGACAATAACTGTCAGAAAAGGATTTCGATTTTTGTGCCAGTGGCTTCACCTGATGCATTGTATAAATCAACAATATGGTGGGTGATTTCGCCGCCTCCCATTTTTTTGTGAAGTTGTATCATCTCTGCGGTTAGATTTAATCCGTTTCCCGGATCTCTGGTGTATTTTGCAGCAGCTTTTCTGCCGATGCCATTGTCTTCGATAACCAACAATATTTTTTCCTCCCGACAATGGGCTGTTATCCACATTTTCTTATCTGTGAGTTTATTGTGTAGCCCGTGTTTAATGGCATTCTCAACTTGCAACTGAAGAAGCATGCGTGGAAATCGCCTGTTTAAGTCAACGTTTTCATCTATTTCAATGCTGAAATTCAAATCTTTCTGAAATCTGAATTTTTCCAGTTCAAGATAATTTCTGGCAAACTCAAGTTCCTCCCTCAAGCTTACATGCAGGCTTCCTTCTTTATTAATGAGCGATCGGAGCATCTTACTAAACCTGATCAATTGATCATAGGCCACAGAATTGTTTCCACTTGAAATGTTTATGGCCAATCCATTCAACACGTTAAACATAAAATGCGGATCCATCTGACTCTTTAATGTGCTCATTCTCAAGCTGTTGATGGTGTCCTCGATTCTTTGTTTTCGTTGATTTTGCAGGGTTTGTAATTGTTGTGCAAGCCAGAAAACCAGTGATACAATAGCGTAAATGAATAACCAAAGCGGATATTTAAGGTAATACATCCAGTCAGCCCGATAGGTATATAGTGACAAGCTGTCTGCGACTTTGACATACAATTGATTGGGTTGGTTTTTGAATTTTTTAATACCAACACTTACCGACCGCCCATCGATGTTGTTTTTTACCGTTACCGCAATGGGTTGGTTAAGTGATTCGTTGGTAATCAATAGCTTTCCGGAAGAATAGTTTAAACTTAGTAATTCAAGTATCCCGTCTTTATCCAGATCGATGAGGGTATAAATAAAACCCATTCTTTCATCAATAGTGACTTCCCTGAGGTTGAAATTTTCGTCTGTTAAAGTAGCGATACCATTTATAATCGTTAGTATTATACACGATTTGCCCTTATAGTTGATGGGTGTTAAAGGCATATCTGCTTTTTTCCATTGTGTGCGATCGAATTCAAATAACCGGTTGCTATGGATGTGCCCGATGCTGTCGTAAAATACTATTTCTATTGTGTAGTCTTCGGTGCTTGCAAACTGAACAACCAAAAAGGTTTTCCCTTGATTGTTAATGTATTTAGTGAGGTAGGTGGTTGAATTCATGCCTTTGCATTCAACAGGAGGGAAGAGTGATTGCAGTTGATGATTGTATCCGGTTAGCCAGGCCGAATAATCGCTATAAGGAATGTTTAATGAATCGTGAATATTACCCGGAGCAGACGACCCAAAATAAAACTCCGGAATGGAATCGCCATTAAAATCGTGTTGCACCACATGCGTGTAATAGATGCCTGTTGATTCAGCGTGAGTGAATTGCTTTTCTTGCAAATCAAATCGTACAACACTTCTCGGCTGGCGCGAATAACCTCCTTTTAAATTGAATATTAGTTCATCGAAACCATCCAGATCCATGTCAGCGGTGACAAAATTGTTTAATGAATAATCGATTGCACCTTCTCTTTTTTCAACGGTTGAAACCAGCATTTCGTGTATATAACACAGTTTGTCAGGATAAGGTTCAAAAACGCTCATAAAAACCGAGTCGTCACGGTAATAAAAGGCGTAAATTTCAGCAAACCCGTTGCTGTTCAGGTCGGCGCAGTGGAAGTGAGGAGCCATGCTGAAATGTCCGTTGAAGTTCCATTGGTCATATCCCAATCCTTCGGGGGACAAAATTTTTACGGAAGCTTTTTTTTTAACCGGGTTATGGAACGATTCAATTTGTTCATCGTTGCCATCGTTATTTAAATCATAAAAAGCCAGCTCTGAATTTACTTTATCACTGAGCCTGTTTTCTACCAAATCTGCCCTGTATTTGGTGGTAGGATTGGGCAAAAACCAAATGAACACCAGCGTAAATGGCAAGGCCAACACCAAAGGATGCGCCGCCAGATTGAGCAAAAAGGTTTTTTGTCGGTTGTTGAACATGAAATCAGGAGCTTTGGAAGGCGTAAAGATATGAAATTAAGGGGGTGCAATTCTTTTATTTTTTCCATTTTGGCGCATTTTTTTGTGTTAATTCTGCAATATATCACACAAAAGGACAAGATAATGGCCTTTAAACAGGCGCTGTTGTGCGTATTTTTGTCGCTCTGCACTAACACCATTACTATGATTGCTGCCAAACGCTTATTTTTTGCTTTTTTCCTGATGTTGCCTTTTAGCTTGTTATCGCAGGAAATCGTTGACGTTAACAAGAGCTGGTCGATAGCTCAAATTCATTGTCAGCCTTGGGGAAATGCTTACTCTACGCAGTTTTACCGTTTTGAGGGCGATACCATTGTCGATGGAGTTTTCTATCAAAAAGTCATGATCTCGTTGGATGCCAATGGCGATCGGTGGGATTTTTTCGGCGCTTTTATCCGTGAGGAGGAAGGCCGGGTGTATTTTCGTGAACTTTATCAGGAAGAAGGATTAATTTACGATTTCAACCTGCAACCGGGTGATACAGTTCAAATTGACAACAGCCGGGGGCAGGAGATGGTGCACCTTGTGCTCGCATCGGTTGATTCGGTGGCTGCCGAAAATGGGGTTATCGAACAATGGACACTCGACTGTGTTGAATATCCAGGAAACAGTGAAACCTGGCTGCGCGGAGTTGGTAGCATGGCCGGAGTAATAAACAGCGGGATCGATATTTTTGGCGGGTTATGTGGGTTATACGTGTTGCTGTGTTCGGAAGAAGATGAGTTGCTCCGTTTTCAGAATCCTGAATTTGGCTCGTGTTACCTGCTCACCACAAGTACCAATGAATTGAGTCAGGACGACCTCGTCATTTATCTTTCACCTAGCACGAATGCTTTGGTTATTGACGGTCTTGTTGGAAATCACAACGTGATAACGGTTACTGATATGGGAGGCCGCGTGCTGGAAAGGATTTCAACATCAGAATCAAAAGCACTGATCAGCCGCAATCTCAAACCCGGATTGGTTATGGTAACGGTAGTATCAGCGCAACAGCGGATCACCAAAAAAGTGTTGATTCCATAGCCAGGTCGCTTTTAAGGATCAGAAACTAGTCGACGACAAGTTTAAAACCCACCCCATGAACATTTATCAGTTCCACTTTTGGATCGTCTTTCAGGTATTTTCTAAGTTTGGTGATGTACACGTCCATCGACCGGGCGTTGAAATAGCTGTCGTCGAACCATATTTTATTCAGCGCGATGGTTCTGTCGAGGACATTGTTCATGTTTTCGCAAAGCAGTTTAAGTAGTTCGGCTTCTTTGGATGTCAACTTCTGAGGCTCGCCTCCGGAGCTAAGTAATTGCCGGTTATAGTCGAACGAAAAGCTTCCAAATTTAAAAAGTGAAACATCGCTGCTTCCCGGTGTATTGCTTCGGCGCAGGATGGCTTTTATCCGAACGAGCAACTCTTCCATGCTGAAAGGTTTAGTCAGGTAGTCGTCTGCCCCTACCTCAAAACCATGAAGTTTATCCTCTTGCATGGCTTTCGCCGACAAAAACAGAATAGGAATTTCCTGGTCTAGTTTTCTGATTTTCGTGGCGAGGGTGAACCCATCCATTACCGGCATCATGATGTCTAACACGCAAAAATCAAAATTTTCGCGCTTAAAATTCTCAAGCGCAATTTTTCCATCTTCGCTCAGCACGGTTGGATATCCCTTTGCTTCAAGGTAATTTTTCAGGATGTTTCCTAAATTTTTGTCATCTTCTGCAAGAAGTATTTTAATTTTCTTTTCCATGGTGTTTGTATTAGTTTAAAGAAAACTGGATGGTAAAGGTACTGCCTTTATCGAGTTCTGAGTCGACGAAAATTTGCCCATCGTGCAATTCCACAATGGCTTTGGCATAGCTCAACCCCAGCCCGAATCCTTTAAAATTATGAATGTTTCCGGTTGGTACGCGGTATAATTTCTCAAATATCTTTTTTCTGTTGGCTTTGCTGATGCCAATTCCGTTATCCTGAACTTTAATGAGCAGCAGATGTCCTTTGTTTTCGGTATAAATAACAATCTTAGGCGGCTCGATACAGTATTTTATGGCGTTGTCTAATAAGTTGATAATTAGGTTTGTCAGATGAACTTTGTCGCCAGACATCATGGTAGCTGTGGCTTCCGCCCTGAAGTCCATGGTACCATTCTTGCCCGACAAAGCCATCGATTTGCTGGCCATTGCCGCCCTGATGATATCGTCCATATTCAGCATTTCTTTCCTCAAGCGCAGTTGGCCTTTGTCGATTACGGCTGTTTGAAGAATCTGTTCGGCCATACTCGAAAGACGGCTGTTTTCTTCATTAATCATGCCTATATACGAATCGTAAATCGCCTCGTTTTTAGGGATATCTGTGTCTTTTAACGCTTCGCAGGCGAGCGAAATGGTCGAAATGGGTGTTTTAAACTCATGGGTCATGTTGTTGATAAAGTCATTTTTCATCTCCGACAAGCGTTTTTGCCGGAAGATGGTATAGGTGCTAAACGAAAAGGCCGCGATGATGATTAAAAACAAGAGCACGGATACAATCAGCATGACCCACAGCTGACTGATGATATAGGTTTTTTCGTTGGGGAAATACAGGAAGAGTTTGTTGGGATAGGCGAACAAAGAACCCATTGGCGACAGATCGAAGACGAAACTTTCGCTCAGTAATTCTTTTGGATATTTCCCTGTTTTTTGCAGAATCATTGAGTTGGTAGCCGGACTAAAGATGCCAAACTCGAAAGAGGCATGTATTTGTTTCGATTTCAACGAGCGGGCTATGAGCGAGTCGATCAGGGTTTTGTTGTTGTAGTAAAAATTTCCGGGTTCTTGTCGGTTGTAGCTGAAAGTAAGCTGTTTATACATTTTAGAGGCCATGTCGGTGCTGCGCATGAAGCGGTCGATATCGTTAATCGATCGCAGGTTTTTGTAATTCTGATAAAGCACCTGATTAATAGAGTCGTAGGTTCGAAACAAGCCCAGGTTTTCTTCATAATACCTGCGTTGCTCCTTCACTCGCTCTTCCAGTTTGATTTTGTCGATTTCAAAAACTACCTGGTTAACAGCTTGTTTTACGTCCCTCACAAAGACCGCCTGTTTCAGTTTCACGGCATCCCTGATCCAATATACCTGAATGACCATCAACCCGATAGTGGCTGCGGTAACAAGCAATACAAAAAGCATGGTGGTCCATTTGTTCATACAGCAAAAATACCTCTTCAACCCTTTGATATTCAGCTTTTAACTTTCTTTAACACTTGTTAATCTTGGTTAACAGCCCCACCGCTGCGCTTGTTGTAGTTTTGTGTCAGAATCAGAAAATGCAAAATAGAGGCCAATTGACTTTTTGATGATTGATTCTGCTTATTTCATAATTGTTGGTTTTTGGAAGAGGTTGCTTCATAAGGGCAGCCTCTTTATTTGTTAGGGAAGGAGTAGGCAGACTTCTGAGATAATAGTCTGCGGGGAAGAATGGCTCTTTCAATAACTCGAAATTAGCTTAACCTTTACTGGCTAAACATGTCGAGAAACCAACAGCCTAAGATCATTACGAAAAAACTATGGCTCGTAGCGCACAATCTTTTGTAAACAAACAAGCGTCTCCTTTTTGCTCCTGGAGCATAGGCTTGCTTCTAAGGTTCTTATTCAGAGTGTAGTTCATAACATGCATAGATTTGTATCAAATGCCTTAGCGATGGGCTGCTTTGCTCCAAGCCCTGAAAGGGCGTACTACCACAGCGAGGCGGTAAAGCCCCTCGCTTGCCAACAAGTTTTTTAGCGTATTTAAATAGCATTTTGTGTATCAAAGCATGTTGTCGGGTAAGAAATATCGTTTGTTATGCAAGCAATAAGTTAATAACTAACTCTGTACAGACCATTATACAAACCCACCTGCTCACCTTGTCCTTTGTTTGATGGAATGCATTATTTTTGCCAAAATCTTTCAACAATGAAAAACTGGTTTCATGCCGTTTTGTGGTTTTTTTTAGCAACAGCTTTTTGTTTTACGCTACCAGCGCAAACGCTTACTCCCGGTGGCCTTTCCGACGACGAAACTACCCTGTACGCGATGAACAAGCAAGTAGGACAGTTTATCAAACGGTTTAACATGGAGGAGGATCAGTATGGGAAAGCCCTCAACAAAAAAGATAAAAACTACCGCAACAACGACTTGCGTCGAAAATTTCTGCCCTTGCTATTTGATAAATACAATCAACGAACAGCCGGAAACTTACAGCAGTATTTCATCGAAGACCTAACCCGGGAGCAAAGTCCAGTTTTTTTAAACTTTCTGGATACCAATTGGTTTGCAGAGGTCTCGGCTGAGTTTGTTTTTCAGGGAAAAACGGTCAATCTGGTTCTTTTTCTGACCCTGGAAAAGGAAAATCTGGGTTCGAAATGGGTGCTTAGCAATGTGTACTTTAACCAGTTAAGCGGTTTGTTCCCTTTTGGCGACAGCACAATTCAGCAGCAGTATTTTTTGCATCCGCAAAGCCATGAGCTGGATTTTATGAACCTGCACAAAGCGCTTGAAGATCCGGTACACATTCAATATTACGCCCCACAAAAATACCACCCCGATTACCTGACTCTGTTTTTCTATTTGATGAAAAACAACCAGCTTAAATTTAAAGAAATACAAACGGTAAAATTTCATTTCCTGCAAATTGACAACTGGTATTTTGAGCTGAGCTACTACAACCGCGATGATGTGAACTCGGGCTGGTTGATTTCTAATTTGATTTACGCCGACGACAACGATAAACAAGAACTACTTAAAACCTTCAGGATATGTACCGCCAACTGATTTTGTTTTGCATTGCAAGCCTCTGGTTTCTGCCACTTTCGGCTCAACAAACGGCCCTCAACCCGGCGGAGATCAACAATTACCGACAGGAAGCCGAACGTATGGTTTACTATTTTGAAGGAACTGTAAATTTTCTTGGCAGTGCCAGTGAGGTGGCTGCCGAAAAGGACATTATTATCAACGACAGTTACCTGAAAATTTTCCCCGATCAGGAAACACAAATTGAAGATGACCTGGATGAACATCGGCAAACACCCTTGAACAAAGATGTGCAGGCTTACCTAAAAGATATTATGTTCTTTTATAAGTCGGTTAGTTTTTCATTCGATATTGTGAAAGTTGATCAGCAAATTAATCAAAACAACCAGGTGTATTTCAAGGTAACAACCAACCGTTCCTTGCAGGGAATCAATGTTAATGGCGATACAATCAGCAACAGTCAGGTGCGCTATTTCGAAATTAACCTGGATCAGCAGAACAAAGATTTAAAAATAGCCAGCATTTATACCACCAAGTTAAACGAAAAAGAGGAACTCCGTAACTGGTGGAACAACATGAGCAACACATGGAAACAGGTGTTTGGCCGTTCGGTTCTGGTTTATGACACCTTGCCGTTTATGCATATTTTGAGTTTTACCGACAGCAGTCTGGTTACCTTTAAGTATGCTCGCAAGCTTGTTCCCGACTCCCTTTTCGCACCTGCTGATTCTCTTGACTATTCAGCTGACTCCGACACCTCAGACTCAACAGTAACAGCGGAGCAGATATATGTTCAAATTCCGGATACCATTGCAGTGGATGCGGCTACCTTGTACAAATTATTAAAAGTTTTCCGATCGCAAAGCAGCCTCTCTGTCGCGCACAACCACATGATCAGAAATCTTGAGCCTCTGGCCGAAATGTCGGAACTCACCGATCTGGATATCAGCTACACACTTATCGACGATTTGACCCCTATACGTAACCTGAATAAGCTCAGAACCTTGTCGTTAGAAGCTTGTCCGGTGACGTGTATCGACCCCTTACGGTACCTCACCGAACTGAATGAGCTGAATGCCGCCCACAGCCAGATTGCCCGACTCGATGTGCTTTCAAACCTGAAAGGGCTTGCCGAGCTTAACCTGGACGGAGTTCCGTTTTCGGAGCTGTCACCATTGGCCGGATTGTCTAATCTTAGGTATCTTAGCCTTAAATATGTGCAGCCTGCCAGCTTTTCCGGGTTAACCAACCTGCCCGCACTTACCGATTTAAATTTGTCTTCCTCTTCGGTTAGCGATTTGCAATTTGCTGCTCAACTTACATCATTACAGAGCCTGAATATTGACAGTACACAGGTTCGTGATCTCACCCCACTTTCTGCTTTGTCAGCACTTTCGGTGTTGCAGGGCAATGCTACGGGGATAACTAACCTGACTCCATTGCTCGACTTGCCCGTTCTCCGAACGATTTATTGCGACAGGTCAGGAGTTACACGTGAGGAAGCCGCTCGTTTTATGGAAAGAAAGCCGGGGTGTTTGGTGGTTTATAATTCCGCTCATCTGGTGAGTTGGTGGAACGATTTGGATGCCGCCTGGAAACAGATTTTTTTGAAATCCTATCAAATGGCGGAACCGGTTAGCAAAGAGCAATTGCATCAGCTAATTAACCAACAATCACTGTCGTTGGCTTATCATACCGACATCGCTAACATTGAACCACTGTCGATGCTGCACCGGTTAGAAGATCTTGACCTGCAACACACCGACATAACAGATTTGAGTCCTGTAGAAGGGCTTAATAACCTGAAAAATTTGCGTATTAACAACACACAAATCAACAGTTTAATTCCCCTTTCCGCGTTAAGAAACCTGAAAACCCTGCAAGCTGATCATACGTTGATAGCCGATTTGATGCCTTTGAGCAACAACAGCAACTTAACCGTAGTTCTGTGCGATGCGAGCGAGGTAGGGCAGGAGGCGGCCATGAATTTGAAAAACGCTTTGCCCGAATGTGTGGTTGTGTATCAAACCGAAAAACTACGCATGTGGTGGAACTATTTATCCCCGACCTGGCGCAAGGCTTTCCGCGAACAACTCGATGTGCCTGAGAGTCCCTCTGACGTTGAGCTCCAGCAATTGGCCGACTTAACCCATTTTGAAATTAGCAATTATCCTGAAATAAAGGATCTTGCACCACTTAACGTGCTCCTGCGATTAGAAAAACTTGTTTTGAACAACACCGGTGTTCAAAGCCTGACGCCTGTAACTGAGCTGCCGCGGCTTACAGAAATAAGCCTCACCCAAAGCCCGATTGCAGATATAGGTAGTTTAATAAAAATGAAGCAGCTTAAAAAACTGAATCTTGAAAACACGCCGGTTGAAAACGTGGAACCTTTAAAAGAACTAACGCAGCTTATTGGTTTGAACCTGTCGGGTACAAAAGTTCAAACACTGAAGTATCTGAGTAACTTAACACAACTAGAAGAACTCAGCATAAGCAATACCCGCATCAAAAACCTTAAACCGATCAGCGGATTGAAAGGGATAAAATTGCTGCAATGCTATAATACGCCATTAAAGCAAAAAAAAGTGAATGAATTTATTTCGGAACACCCACAGGCCGAAGTGATTTTCTACTAATACCAAAAATAAGCAAGCATTTTTATGTTTTGCCACGAATCACGCCTCAGGCAGACAAGTTGTACGAATAAATTATTCGTTCTTTCACTTTTATTCGTGCCCTCCTCGGAGAGATGGAGCAGGTTGGGGCTTTTTTTAGTTTACTCAAGTTTCGCAGTTAAACTTAATTAGTGAAAATCAGACAATTAAATTGGTGTCAAACATAAATGACGTTGATAAGCTGTTAATTACAGATTCCATTCCTATTCAGTAATTTTCTTTGTGAACCT
>DJVY01000243.1 GCA_002440885.1 Bacteroidales bacterium UBA6244 | reverse complement strand
GTTTTATCTGTGAGGACTCTGCTAATCACACGGAGCACATTGAAAGTAGTCCTACCCAGATGGGAGTCATGTTCAACAATGGCCACCAGGCAATAAGCAATAACAGTAATATAAATCTGGACCTTAACGGCATTTTCAGTATTCCCCCAGAAAGAAGTGATTCGCAGATGTTGTTTGATCCATCGGTAAAAAAGTTCAACTTGCCATCGTTGTTTATACAACAGAGCAATGTTTTTTGCTTCCGTTTCGAAATGATTCGTCAAGAAGGTAAAAGCTCTTCTAAGCTCAGGGGCATAGTAAACTATTCTCTTCAGTTTTACAGGGTACTTTTTCCGGGTTTGATATCCGGTAAGGAGTATGACCTGATCAAGAAGAATATTATCAATATCATCCAGAAGTTCTTCTCTATCAATGATTTCATATTTCAAGTGGGACTTTTGTCTGATGACAAAAAAGGAATTAATTGTATTAATGGTGTGCAACCTACCAAGATCATAGTACCCTTTGTCAAAGATATAGAAGGCAAACGGTTCGTAGGGAATCAGATCCATCACATTCACATCATGGACTTTAGCTTCGGTGATATGAATGTATGTTGGAATTTGCGTCACTACATCAAAGAGTGTGTGGACTTTAATACCCCCTTTATTCTTCCTGAAGTTTGCCCATTTGAACAAGTTAAGACAGAGGTCTATGGTGGTGGAATCAAACGCATAAAACTTCCCCTCCAGTTCAAACGGCCTAAGAATCCGTTTACTTTGGGCAAGATTAATCATATAATAGGCAAACTCCTCAAAAATTCTGTAGTCCCTGTTAATATTGGCATAAGAAAGGTTACTCAGTTTTATTTCACCGTTACCAAATCCGAGATGATAGCCCTTTGTTTTAATGGACTGAACAATGCAAGCAAGCTCCCGGAGACTGTCACAAGCAGCCAATTGCCCGAACATCATGACAAGCAACTGGTTCCAACAGGTGAATGTCTTAACCCATTTATCACCGTTATATTTTTTTACAATCATATCAAAGGCTCTTTTCGGCAAAAAGGCGACTACCTGACTGAAAACATACTTTCCATTATTCATCACTTCCTGTGTTATATTCAGGTTGCGAATTTGGGAAATGAATTCAAATCGACACGTGATTCTTACGATTATAATTACATATATATTAATGACTTACAGAGGTTCTTGAAAAATTCTTTTGGACACTAGTGGTTTGGACTGTTAAAAAAAGGGGGATCTGCACCTGGATTAATACATTGACAAAGGTTTTCGACACAATATTGCTAAAAGATTTTGGGCTGCATTCGGGCTTTGCACTTGCCTTCGGCAATGGCAAATATTTCTATTCTTTTACAGTTTTTAGAAACTTATGGCAGAAATTGAATCTGCGAATCATGCATCATTGTCTTTAATTGCAAATTACTCTCTGTCGACTAAAGTAAAAAAAAGATTATTATGTTTAATCAATCCACAATAATATGAGAAACAATCACGGAATCATTTTCATGCTTGCATTTGCGGTATTATTTCCGGGTGTCATGATTGCCCAGAACGAAAATACCGACGAAAACTATACTGCCTATGACCTGATGTCGAAGTATTATAATGACAACTTTAATCCTTTTAAAAAGAAAAATGTTTACATCGGCCTGTCTTTTTCACTGCAAGACCTGCAGCAGGAAAACACAACAGGACTTTTACAAAATGTTGTTGATGGGCAAAGTCTTGATTACAACATAAAGCTTAAAAGCGGATATTACATTAGCGATTACACGATGGTTGGCTTTAATTTGTACTATGAACATGATAAATTTGAGGGTACGGTATTCCGTGACCCCGATACTTTACAGTCAAACTCCATTTCCAAATCGTTTGATTTTACCCCCAACATACGGCCATCCTTTCCGCTAACTAAAAATGATCGACTGAGTTTTTTTGTAGAAGTGGGGCTTACCTTTGGTTACACCTCGGCACTAACCAGAAATGTTAAAAAGGTAGATGTTGTAAATACACAATTCACCGAAGGATTTCATTTCAGGGCAGGAATAAGTCCGGGTATTACATTCTTTACCATGGAAAGTTTTGCCTTTGAGGTGCAGTTAAAACTTATCGGTTATGATTTAGAGGTTTTACAGCAGTCTGCAAACAATGGCCCGGAATCCAGAATAGTGGATCAAAAAGTAGATGCAAAAATTGACCTTTTATCCTTAAACCTTGGATTGTCCTATTATTTTGGTTCAAAGAAATAACATTAAAATTAAACTGAAAATGAAAAGACAATTTAACATAATTCTGGCACTTGCCTTAATTATAACTTCATGTGTAAAGGAAGATTATTTCGGCTTATCGCCCTATGGGAATATAAAATCATTTTTGGTGAGCAACCAGGCAGGAAATTCCACAATTAATAATGATTCGATGACGGTGGTGGTTGAAATCCCCGGCGGCATCGATCTTTCGGGAATTACCATACAAACCATAGAAGTATCATCATTTGCTTCAGCCGATAAAGCGGTTGGAGATCAACTTGACCTGAATGATCCTGCAACCATTGTGGTTACAGCAGAAGATGGTAGCGCGCACGTTTGGACTGTAAAATCCTTTGTTGCTAGTGCGAACCCTCAGTTGGATAACTGGCAGTTGGATGAATGGTATCAAACGGCTTCGGATTATTATGAGCCCGGCAATAGCGCCGAATCAACCATTTGGGGTACCGGCAATCCCGGAACCCAAATACTGAACAAACTGGCCACCACACCTTTTGACCTTGGCAACAGCAATAAGGCCGCAAAAATGGAAACACTTTATAATGGGCTTATACCGGCATCCTTGGGAATGCCAATTTCCGCAGGATCTTTGTTTACAGGGTTTTTTAATCCGGATAATCTGGATCCGACAGATCCACAGGCAGCTATTGAGTTTGGAACCCCTTTTACTGGCCGTCCGGACAAAATCCGCTTTCAATACCAATATCAGGCAGGAGAGGAAAACAAAGACCGGGAAGGTAATGCGCTGAACTATTCGGATATGGCGGATATATATGCCTTCCTCGAAATCAGATTCAATGGTGCTGTAAAGCGCCTTGCCACAGCATGGCTCCGAAGCTCTGATGGGGTGGGAGATATGACAAGTATCGAGATTCCTTTCACTTATGGTGAACTTGACGATACTTTTCCTGACTATATGAAACCTGAGGATAATGTTTATGTCAGCGCCGATTCAGCTGCCTTTGCCCTACCAACCCATATTACCTTTGTTGCTTCCTCCAGTTTTGACGGTGCTAATTTTGCCGGAGCAGTTGGAAGTGTGCTCATTGTGGATGATATTGAAATGGTGTATGAAGAGTAGTCTCGATTATCGATTTTTCAGAAAAGGTAAATTGGAGACCATTCCCACTAATAAACAAGTTTAAAATAAAAAAACCGGGCCTTTAGTCCGGTTTTTTTATTTTATCTTAACCTGTATTATCTGGTAAGTGATACCCTTTTGGTTGTGGTGGCGTTCGTAGTCTGTACTTTGACGAAATACACCCCAATGGGTAAATGGCTCAGATTGATGGTATTGTTCTTCATTTCCGGGAAATCAGCTACCACCACACCGGTAGTGTTGTACACAGTTACCTTTGCGTTTTCTGCTCCTTTTACCTGAATTAATCCGGATGTGGGATTCGGGTAGATCGTTACCATGGCTTCATTTGTGTTGGCAAGGCCTTGAATCACGGTAAAGTTCACGGTATAGCGGTTGTGGGTGCTCAAATCTTCGGCAAAAACATCCACAACGGTAGTGCCCGGCAACTCATTGGCAGGGACAACAATTACCGTAGCATTAGGATCGGTGGGAATTCCGGCGATAAGTGGGATTTCAACTGTTCCTTCAGGTAATTCGATGTTGTATTCCAACACATCAGGGGTGAAGTCGGGGATTAAAACACCGTCCATATTCAACTCGCTAAGCGAAGCATCTGTTGCAAAAACACCATTCTCAACGGCATAACCCGACTGATGGACCTCGCGGGTAGCCAGATCCTGGATGATAATGGCTACGCCCAAATCGTCCCACTCTTCGATATTGGTACCAGCCAAATCCACGCTTTGAGAAATGGTAATAGGCTGTCTGTCAAGCAAGTCGATGGTAGTACCGTTGGCATCGGGAACCATTTTCATCATTACATGTTCAAACTCAGTTTCTCCATTGCTGGCAATGTTTTGCGTGGTTACGTTCTCGAACACTACCACATGCAATTTAAAGTTACTGAAGTCAGCATAAGGAAGTATGGTTACGTCGATATCCATGGTAGTTCCTCTGGACACCGTTGTTCTGGAGGCCACGAAGCTGGCAAAGCCGGGCAGTGTTACCGCGTTGTTAAAGAAACTGTTTACGGCGGTCATGTCTGTATTCACAAAGTCGCCATTGGCCACCAGCCATGGAACCCAGGTAACGCCGTAGTAATCGCGGCGCACGCCCCCTTCGGCGGTATAGTAAGGGTCACCCGATCCAGGCCAGTTCATCTGGTATTTAATCAGGGTAATATCGTCGGCATGGGTGTCGCACCAGGGTACGAAGCCGCTGTTAAAAGAGGCACAGGGTGAGCAGGTTGAGCTGGTAAACTCTTCAAAAAGAGGAATCCGCTCGGTTATGTAACTTACCGCACTCACGTTTTTGTGCAAGATATCGTTGTCAGGATTGTCATCGGCTACACCGTTCACTTTTGTGAGTTGTACCATCAGGTCGTATGAACCTATGGGATAGTTAAACAGGTCATTACAGGTAAAAGCGTAATTATCGCCCATCTCGAGGTTTAAACCGGTGAACTCTGTTGTAAAGGTTTCCATGCCGTTGGCCGACCATTGCACTTCCGCAGAGGTGATGCTTGTTAGCCCATTGTTGAAAATAACACCGGTAACTGCTGTCGGACCACTTACAAAAGGATAGGTGGTAATGGCCTGCATTTCGCCATCCAGGTTGGCCGGGTTAAAGAGCATCACATCATCAATATACCAATAGTTCATGTTGTAGAGGTTCCCATCCAGGTAGAATGCAAATTGGAAGTCAGCTTGTCCAACATCGCCATTTTCGATGGTAATCAGCATATCATCAGGACCGATGGAGCTATTAGGGCTTACTTCCCAAACAACATTCCAATCGCCGCCGCCAGAACGGGTGGCGGCACCAATTTTGTACTGCCCGCCGCCATAGTTATCGAGGTAATGCTTAAAACGCAGTACGACTGACGAATATCCGGTTAAGTCAATAGCGGGAGAAATGAGATAAGAATCGTCAATAACCTGTTTCCAGGTAAACATAGCTTCAGGAGCAGTGCCAGCTGCTGTGGCGGTGGCGCTGCTGCTCCATTGCGCACTCAAATTATCGATAGTCCAACCCGAAGGAGGCATTGTGCCACTGCTAAAGTCTTCGGTTAGTAGAGTTTGTGCCGGCAGCATGGTAACCGCCAGTAAAAACAAAACGACTGTGTAGATTTTTTTCATATAATTGTTTTAGGATGAATAACCCTTTTATGACTACCTGACCTGCCTTAAAGGTTGCATCATTATGATTTGTCTCATGTTTGTGTGAAAAATTCACAATCAGGAAGTCCAGTGTGATTTTTGTATAGGTAATTTTATAATTTAGCCGCCACATTCGTTTGTTTTGCCTGCGAAACAACTGAAAAGGACAGGGAATCTATGCCTTCGTTATTTGCCATGAGTTTTCGAGCGGAGGCGAAGAAGGGGTGAGGCAGTCGATTTTAAAGGCGGTTAGCTTATTCATTAGTCCGATAGCGAAGCCCGACGTCATTCAATTTGTTTCAGGACTACCGAAAACAAGATCAGGTAAAATTATGCGGCGGATTTTACGCAAAATAGCCGAAGGAAACACGGATAATTTTGGTGACACCTCAACGCTGCTCGATCCGGGTGTAGTGGAGCAAATCATCAAAGGAAAAAAACCAGATCACTGATTTGTAATACTTCCACATTTGAATGACATGCTGAATGATATGTAAGAGATGCTTTTTGTCAACCTTTTATCATGGAGTTTCTTGTGTCATCAAACCGACTTGATCTCTGTTAAAACATTGTGGACGTTAAAAGCCAGTAAATACCTCGAAAAATCTTTTTTACGGATAATGATTTCGTGTTGGATACCTTCGGATGTGTGGTGACTGATGGCGCTCATGATTTCCCCTTCCAATTCGGATTTTTCTCTCACCACAGCAGGCAGGTCGCCAGTTTTGAGGTTTTTTTTGTAAGAAAGTAGATGTCCGTCGAGGCTAATATCGGCAATGTGTTCTACTTCCTCCAAATAAAAAATGGCCTCAAAATGGGTGGGCAGTTTATGCCATTCGATGTTAATCGCATTTGGAAAATGGCCAAGCACTTCCTTTCGCACCTTTTCAGGCACCATTTTACTTGTGGATTTAAAAAAGTCAAAAATCATATCAGCCTGGGTGTTATCATGCAGTTTGTCGTATGACGAACAAAATAAGTTAAGTAACGCACATCCATGGCATTTATTCTTCGTTATTGTACATATAAATGACCCTGGCGCGGGCACGTTTTAGTCGCATTTTCACCGCATCTTCGGTGATGATCAATATTTGCGCAATGGTTTTCAGGGGCAATCCTTCCTGGTATTTCATCAGGAGCAAGGCCTTTTCTTCGGGGTGTATTTTCTCAAAAATTAGCATCAACTTGTCATAACTCAGTTCTTCCACATCGGTATTTGATTCATCGATAATCTCGGGCAAATGATTTTCCTCGTTCCATCGGGGATAGTGCAGTTGTTTTTTCTTCCGCAGGTAGTCGATCAGGTAGTTATAGGTAATGGAATACAGCCAGGAAGCGAAGGCCGACTGACCTTTAAATCCGGGAAGCTTTTCGTACACTTTCACCAGAATATCGTTGGCAAATTCCTCTGCCTGGGCTTTGTTCTTCAAAAAACTATGGCATTTGTCGCGCACTTTTTTAAAATACCGGTTGTAAATTACCTCATACAATTCCTTATGGCCTTCGTCATAAATCATCTTGATGAGGGCTTCGTCAGAAAGGGTGTCGTATTTTAAATTGCTCATAATAGTGTGCAGCACGGTGTAGATGAATTCACATGATAAAATTATTTATTTTTTTGATTCCATCGTTACCTTTTAAAAACTATACGTCAGAATGGTAAATAAAATTGAAGGATTCCTTGAAACAATTTAAAAATCAAAAAAAAACGATTGAAATCATGAAAAAAAGTTTTGTTGCCGTGGTCGTTATTGCAATGGCCTTAATGATTGGCGGATGCGCCAAAGTGCCTCAAGTTGAATTGGATGCCGCCAACAGTGCCATATTAAAGGCAAGTGTGGCCGAAGCCAATGTATACATGGAAGCTGAGTACACAGCCATTCTCGATTCGATGAAAATTATCGAAGCCGAAGTAGAAATGAACAAGGGAAAATTATTCAAGAACTTCGACGACGTTAAAGTAAAGCTGGCCAACATCGAAGCCACATCGATGCAATTGGTTGTTTCCACCGTTGCCAAGAAAGAAGCCATCGTAGCAGAGGTTAATCAAATATTGGCCGATTTAAAAACGTTGACGGACGAAACGACTGTACTTGCAGAACAAGCCCCTAAAGGTAAAGAAGGCAAGGCTGCCATTGAAGCCATCAAAGGTGAGTTAACTGCTGTTGGAAGTTCTGCTGCCGAAATTCCGGGGATGCTCGAACAGGGAAAGTTAATGCCAGCCAAAGCAAAAGCTCAGGCAGCTTACAACAAAGCCGTTTCGCTTAATGAAGAGCTGACCACTGTTGTTGAAAAATACAACAGCAAAAAGAAGTAAAATCATCCACAGAAAAATACGCCGGGATATTTTTCCCGGCTTTTTTATGAAAAAGAAACGCACTTTTTTGAAGTTGATCCTGTTTTTTTTGTTGCTCCTTGCATTGGGAATGGTCAGCTATGCCAGCTACATTTACCTTACATTGAAAACTCCTGAAAATGAGATAAAAGCAGCTTTAGAAGCCATATCCTCAGCAGATAAATCGCAGGTGAAAGTGTACGCCCCACAAACATTTGCTCAAGCAGAGGCCGTTTATCGCGAGGCCATGTTAGAGTGGAAAAGCCAGAACAGCAGAAGTTTTATCTGGCGCGATTATTCGGAGGTGGTTCGTAAAGCAGAGGAAACGGTTGAGCTATGTAATCAGGCCGTGAGGAAAGCGTCTAAAGAAAAACACAGTCTTGGCGGCCAAATCGAAAACCAGTTGAATTCCGTATGGGTTCAATTGGAACTATTCGACAAAAAATACAAAAACCTGCCTCTGCCGAAATTCGTTTTTGAACAATATGGCGAGGCACGACTTAAATACGATGAGGCAGCAAAAGGGATTGCCATGGGACATGTTTATCAGGCCGCATCGGTGTTAAAGGAATCTGAACGTCTGATCAGCAAGGCTTTGCAAAAAGCACAGGAACGGTCGGAGTTGTTCTTTGCACAGCATCCCCAATGGATGCTGGATTTAGATAAAGCCAAGGAGCTCTCTAAAAAAGGGCGTATCGTATTGTTAATAAACAAAATGGAAGCTACCTGTGAGGTGCTGAAATCAGGAAAAGTGCTCCATACTTTTGATACGGAATTCGGGAAAAATTGGATGGGCGATAAAGTCACCAGGGGCGATAAGGCCACGCCCGAAGGCGTATATCATGTCACGAAGAAAAAAAGCGGGGCTAAAACCAAGTATTATAAATCACTGTTGTTGAATTACCCCAATGCAGAAGACAAAGTCCGATTTGAGCAAGCCCAAAAAAAAGGTAAGATCCCAAAAAATGCGCACATCGGAAACCTGATAGAAATTCACGGCGAGGGCGGTAAGGGCGTTAACTGGACTGATGGGTGCATCGCCCTGAGTAACGAGGATATGGACGTGCTATACAAGCTTTGTGAAGTAAATACGCAGGTAATCATCATCGGATCTACTCAGTCGCTGGAAGAATATCTAAAGTAAGCAACCATGAAATGGAAAATATCCTATACGAGGTGGCTCATTTATTCGACCTCAGTTTTCATCGGGCTGGCGTTGTTGTGTATAGGACTTACGGTTGTCATTCCCAAATATCAAGCCCATGCCTACATGAAATCATTTCGTTTTCAGCCAGATGAGGATTTATCAGAAAACACGAATCCAATTGATATTCAGTTGAAAAAAGAGATTGAAGTCTTACAGCTTAAGCTGAAAAAGCTTAGTCCAGGCAAGCAATACCTTGTGATCAATACCCTAACCAACACGTTTAAATTCTACAAAAACAATCAGTTGGTACGTGAGGGCATGTGTTCTACCGGAAGTTATGAAGAGCTCGAAACGGGTGGCGCGAAAACGTATAAGTTTGAAACCCCCAAAGGGGTTTTTACCGTGAAAGGCAAAATAGTAGATCCTGTATGGAAAAAACCCGATTGGGCTTTTGTTGAAGAAGGTTTGCCCATACCACCACCCAATGATGATTCGCGTTTTGAATATGGGGTTTTGGGCGACTACGCTCTAAGTATCGGCAATGGATATCTTATTCATGGAACACTCTATCAGCGTTTTTTGGGCATGCCTGTTACTCACGGTTGTGTTCGTTTGAACGATTCCGATCTCGAATTTATTTACCACGAAATGCCCTTGGGGGCAAAAGTTTTTATCTATTAACATGAATCCAAAGGACTTTTTCCTGAAATCACCTTACGGGAAGCCCACAATCATCGGGCCGGGCATCATTTTGTTGTTTGCCTTGTTGTTTTTCGTGGAATTGTACCTGGCACAACAGCAAATTAAGCGGGCAACTGACACGGTCACGACAGCGCTGAACACAGAAATAAACCCTAAAAGCTGGGGTAGCAAGGAACAACGCGACTTATGGGCGGAAAAATGGTGGATTTCAAACCAATTGGCGGTGGCCAAACTGGATTCCATGAGTTTGGGTATCTGTTTTAAAGACAGCACCATGCAGTTACTGTTTAAAGGTTTACCTTTGATAAAAGCACCTATCCGCCATATGTGGCCTGAAAATATGTTTAACGACTTGAATTCCACAGGATATGCAAAGTTGTTTTCAGAGCCTGCTTATATAATCAGTCAAACTGCCAATCTGCCAAAAAAGGTTTTTCGAAAAGTTAGGGTGAATGAGGAAGGGGAGGCGGTACCGGTTGATTCGGTTGGTTTGGTAGGAACTCACCTATGGTGGACCTTTACCACCGAAAACCACCTAAAGATTGTTGTTACGGGCTTCGGTGGCGACAGTCTGGATTTAAAACCTGCGGTTGGGATGAACTTATTTACTCACCACCTAACCACCTTGACAGAAGATTTCTTTTATCGCAAAAGCTATCAACCTACATTATTTATTTGGCTTAAAGATACCGATGCAAAAGCCATTTACAAAGCATTACCACACCGGGCCGCGGTAATTGTTGGTGATTAATCATTTGATAAGCTCGTCAGAAA
>DJVY01000068.1 GCA_002440885.1 Bacteroidales bacterium UBA6244 | reverse complement strand
AGCAGGATTCGAACCTACGAAGGCTTTGCCAACAGATTTACAGTCTGCCCCGTTTGACCGCTTCGGTATCTCCCCATTTTTTCATATCATCGAATTGAGCCAGTAGAGGGATTCGAACCCCCGACCAGCTGATTACAAATCAGCTGCTCTGGCCAACTGAGCTATACTGGCATTACTCAATCTCAATATCAACAATTCGTGGTATCTTTGATCATCACTACTTTTAGAACGCTCTGCAAAAAAAAGCAGACCCCTGGTTAAAAAGGTCTGCAAAAATATATACTTTAGTTATAACTACCAAAGAAAATGTAAAAAAAAATCAAATTATTTTTTCACCTTCCCTTTATGCTTCTCTAACTGTTTCTTTAACGCGTCAATAGCCGTATCTGTGGCCTCTTCAAAAGTCTTACTTTGTTTCTTTGCGTAGAGGTCGTAACCTGGTATCTGTATTCGGATTTCTGCAATTTTGTTGTCCTTCGTCTCTGCCTTATCAAGCTTAAGGGTGACATCTGATCCAATAACGCCTTCAAATAGTCCTGAAAGTTTTTCAACTTTCTTCTCAATGAAGCTTTCCAGTTTGGTGTCGGCTTTAAAGTGAACCGACGTGATGTTTACTTTCATAGTCATTCCTCCATTATTTAAGTTTGGCCCGGGGATGGGCATTAATATATATTGTTTTTAACTGCTCAATACTGCTGTGTGTATAAACTTGGGTGGCCGCCAAACTGGCATGACCTAACAACTCTTTAATCATGTTTAAATCGGCTCCCCTGCTTAGTAAATGGGTCGCAAAACTGTGCCTGATCACATGCGGGCTTTTTTTCTGAAGTTTAAATGCCGATAGTGCTTTGGTCGTGATTGCGTGTATTAAACCAGGATAGGCCTTTTCTCCTTTATTGGTTACAATGAACCACTTTTCTCCACTGATTTCTACTGCTTTTTGCTTCATTTCGATGTACAGGCTAATCTGCTCCAATATCTGTTTTGATAACGGAATCAGCCGGTACTTATTACCTTTCCCATGAACTTTAACAGTCATTTCCGAAAAATCAATTGCTGAATGCTTTAACTCAATGATTTCGCTTCGTCTCATACCGGTAGCATAAAGTAACTCTAGTACCATCCTGTCGCGCACAGCAGGAAAGTCCTCATTTGGATGACCGGGAATATCCAACAACTCAGAAAGCTTCTCCTCATCAACATAAACCGGAAGACGATGGGCTTTTTTAAGGGCATGTATACCGTAGGCCGGATTGTGTTGAAGCATTCCCCTTCTCAGCAAAAAACTAAAAAATCTTTTCAAAGAGCTTAGCTTACGGTTTACAGAGGTGGGCGAAAAACCCAACTCCATGAGCTGTACTACGTACGACCGAATCATTTCCTGTGTGGTATTCTCGACAGACTCCAAATGATAAGATTGCTCCAAATACGAAACAAAACCCTTTAAATCTGTGTGATACGCGTCAACCGTGTGGGCAGAATATCTCTTCTCCTTTTCTAAATACCGGACAAAATGTTCTACTACCATCGACATAAAAGAGAAAACTTTGACCCAAAGATAAGTAATTTTATCTCTGAATCAAAGTTTCCAACGTTAATTTTCCCTAATTGGGTCTATAAACCCATATCAGCTTGACGGAGCGACTGAACGTAAATGGCTTTGAGTCTTTGCTCACGTTTAATAACGGATGGTTTATCGAAGCGCTGACGGGCACGCAACTCACGCATTGTACCTGTTTTTTCAAACTTACGTTTGTAACGTTTCAGGGCTCTGTCGATGTTTTCACCCTCTTTTACAGGAATGATAATCATAACTAATACCTTACTTTCTTTTTTAATTAATAATTAAATTTAGGGGCTGCAAATATACATTTTTTTTAAATCAATTGACCAAGCCTGAATATTTATGAATAAGTTAGAAGAAGTAGGTAACATCAGCCGATATACGACACGCGTTTACCTTATGCGTATTGGTTACAATTCCGTTGGACTGATCCAAATCGCCATAATAAACACGATCCCATTCAAACTCAAAACCCAACTGTAGATCGTTCAGCTTATAGAATAAGGTAGGCATTATTCTGATCATTTGGTCAATATCGAGCCCGCGCCCCCAAATTTTCCTGCTATCGACAAGCTGATGTGTAGAACCAAGATTCTTGTAATACCCGCCAAATATCCCGACTTTAAGTTTTTCGCCATATAGGACATTTATCCATGAATAATGTCCTGACAGCGGAGTATAAGTTTCTTTCCCGGTAAGCGAGTCAAATGCTGACACGCCATATCCTCCGGCCAACAGCACATCACTTAAATTTTGACCAACCATGACCGAGGTTTTCGCTTCCCACTTTTTATGCAGGTACTTTCCGTACAGCTTCAGAGTATAAGTCGAAAGGGTTTCCGATGCCTTAAATGTACCTGAAGTTCCTTCGGTTGTTAAACGGGGTTTTAGTGTTTTAATATCGGCAACCAGTCCAAGAAGCCATTTTTGATTCTGAAAAGCGACACGCAAACTCAACTCTGGCACAACGGCCTGTCGCATGTAATTCGGACTTCTTCCAAAAGGCCCGTCGCTGGCATAATCCATCTGCGATACAATGGCCAGTTGAAAGTTGAAATGCCTGAAACGGTAATCAGCTCTCAATTGTGGTGTTCGGCTGAAAGGCTGAAAAGGAGCACCTGTAGCTATGCCGATGGTTGAAGGAAAGCATTGTTCAACAAAGAGGGGATGCCATGTTCGTCCGGCTAAAAGGGAAAAATTACTCCAGTTTAAACTGATGTAAGCATGGCGGAAGCGTATGGTAGAAGCTCCGGCGACCAATGTAAAATCAGCCTCAATCTTTCCTTGGGTACTTGCCCCGAATACCTCCGGCCCTTTGAAGTCAGCACGTAAACGTGAGGCCAACGAAAGCATTGTAAGTGATGGGTTGGCATTGACATCCACCCCATTGATGATCTCTTCGTTTTCAGGGTAGAGCAAAAAAAGCCCATCAACAGCCGCCACCGTTTGACGTGAATCGTAAAAAAGATTGTAGTTAACAAAACCTCCAACCTTAACCCACTTTTTATGATCTGTTGATTGCGCCTGACCAAAGTAAGTAACCGAAAGGAACAAAACAACAAGAATTCTTTTAATATACATACCAAGTTAATTTGAGTCGGCAAAAATAAAGAATAGAATAGGTTTTGTACCTGGAAAAGTTCGATGCGTTGCAGTTTAAACACCTTATAAATAATGGGGGAAATCCCGGATTCCGGAAAAGAAAAAAATAATTCCTGCAATCGAGGATAAAATGTCTCCATAATTATCTTGTTTAGCTATTTTTGCCCAATGGAAGAAACAATAATTATTCTTGATTTCGGATCGCAATACACTCAGCTTATTGCCCGAAGAGTGAGGGAGTTAAATGTATATTGCGAAATACATCCCTTCAACAAAATCCCTGAGATGACTTCACATATTAAAGGTGTCATCCTTTCAGGCAGTCCGTTTTCGGTGCACAACACCGATGCTCCAAAACCAAATCTCGACTCGTTCAGAAAACAAATGCCACTCCTGGGGGTGTGTTACGGCGCTCAGTATCTGGCTCAACTCGACGGGGGCAAAGTTCTTCCATCCGAGATCAGGGAATACGGCCGTGCCAACCTGGGCTTTGTTGATTTCGAAAGCACGCTGATGAAAGATTTGTCGCAACACTCACAGGTGTGGATGTCGCATGGCGACACGATTCTTGATATTCCATCCCATTACGAAATCATTTCGAGCACCGAAACAGTAAAGGTAGCCGGTTATAAAATTGCAGGCGAACCTACCTATGGCATCCAATTCCACCCTGAAGTGTACCATTCTACCGAAGGGACTACGTTACTGAAAAATTTCCTCGTAGATATCTGCGGTTGCCATCAGCAATGGACTCCGGATTCGTTTATCGACAGCACCATTCATGCACTTCGCGAAAAGCTGGGCAGCGACAAAGTTGTTTTAGGGCTTTCGGGCGGCGTTGATTCTTCGGTAGCTGCTGTATTGCTAAACAAAGCAATTGGTGACCAATTGCATTGCATTTTTGTCGACAACGGTTTGTTGCGTAAAAATGAATTTGAAGACGTACTTCACTCTTATCGCGACATGGGGCTTAATGTCACAGGAGTAGACGCCAAAGATCGTTTTCTAAGCGCACTTAAAGGACTCACCGATCCTGAGAAAAAAAGAAAAGCCATCGGAAACGCCTTCATCGAAGTCTTTGATATGGAGGCTCACCGCATTGAAGATGTTAAATGGCTCGCCCAAGGAACAATATACCCGGATGTGATAGAATCAGTTTCTGTAAAAGGCCCGTCAGCAACCATTAAGTCGCACCACAACGTGGGAGGTCTGCCCGATTTCATGAAATTAAAAGTGGTAGAGCCTTTAAACACACTCTTTAAGGACGAAGTCAGACGAATTGGAAAGGCGCTAAATATGCCCGAACACCTGATTGACAGGCATCCCTTCCCTGGACCGGGTTTAGGCATCAGGGTATTGGGTGAGGTAACACCGGACAGGGTAAAAACCTTGCAGGAAGTTGACCACATCTACATCAATCACCTCAAATCAACCGGTCTATATAATAAGGTGTGGCAAGCTGCTGCAATTTTACTACCCGTGCAATCAGTTGGGGTAATGGGTGATGAACGCACCTATGAAAATGTTGTGGCGCTCAGAGCCGTTGAATCAACAGACGGGATGACCGCCGATTGGTCGCCTCTGCCTTATGAGTTCCTGTCGAAAGTGAGCAACGAAATTATTAACCGGGTAAAGGGTGTTAACCGCGTTGTCTATGATATCAGCTCAAAGCCTCCGGCAACCATCGAGTGGGAATAATTCCAGCGTTTGACTCATCCCCCACGATGAATATGGGAGATAACATCTGAATTGCAGGTGGTTTTTTCAGTAACCTGATAATATTTTCAAAAAAATAACGTCTTGTTTCAAGTAGTTTACTATTTTTGATTTGCAGATATCGATTACCAATAATAAACCATGTATTTATACAAAAACTTGTTCGTAGTATTGCTCACCCTGTGGATCACCTCCTGTTTTGCGCAATCGGTTTACATAAAAAAATCTGATATTATCGAAAACAGAAACGGCCAAAACTACTATATCCATACCGTTGAGAAAGGTCAGACTGTCTATTCAATTGCTAAAACATACGACATCGGCGTGGACGAAATTTATTTCGATAACCCAGGAGCGAAAACCGGAATTTCTATCGGTCAACAGCTGCTCATCCCAACAGTTAACAAAGAAACGAAACTCAACACTGAGGTCAGACAAACCAACTACGAATTTTTCTATCACATTGCCGCTGCCAACGAAACCTTTCACCACATTTCGACGATTTACGTCATACCGGAAAACTATATCCGTAAAGCCAACCCCACCTTAAGCGACCCGTTACGTGAAGGTGAATATGTAAAAGTTCCTGTTGAAGGCGCTTTTAATGCACTTGACGGGAATACAATTGCTGACAATGTGAAAAGCATTCCTGAATCGTACCGTCCGATAACGCCTGCCACCAAACCACAACCCAAACCGGCAGTTAAACCAATTGTGGAAGAAACCACGAATCAAAAACCTCCTGTCGCCAAACCGGCTGAAATGAAAGAAAACAAACCCGCTACTCCCAAACCCGTTATTGAAAGTAAAAAAAATTCAGAATTTGTTAGTTTCGACCCCAATCTGGCCGTTCTGGCCGACTACCGTCACGTGGTGATTGCCGGTGAAACTACCGAAAGTATCGCCAAAAAATATGATATCCCATCCGATTTACTTAAAGCAGCCAATCCCGGACTTGGAAACTCGGTGATGAAGGGAGAAAGACTGCGTGTTCCCGACAAGTCAAAAATTGAACAGGGCAAACCGGCAGTACCAGCCAAAGTTCAGGAAGCCGTGCCGGAAGTAACACCGCAGCCCTCAACTCAACCAACAGAAGTTCAACAGCAAAAACCTGACAATGAACCCATAAAACATCTCGTAAAGAAAAAAGAAACCCTGTATAGCATTGGCAGGGAGTACGGAGTTACAGTGGATGAAATACTCCAGGCCAACCCGGGATTAACCCCAGCGATTAAAATTGGGCAAACGATTTACGTTCCAAAAAAAAAAATAACTGAACCCTTCCTTACTTACCGGGCTGAATCGAAGATTAAGACGAAAATAGTAGCCCGCAATTACCTGCTCAGCACTGATGAACTCTATGAGCTGAATCCCGGCTTGGGCAAGTGGGTATATCCGGGTCAGTTGGTCAGGATTCCGGTTGGAAGCAAGGCAATTGTTGTCGACAAGGCTGAACCCGAACCAGATGTGGTATCTACGCCGGAAGTTGATGTGATTGAAATTGACGAAGTACATGCGTTATGTTCAAAGAACAACCCACAAACCTACAGGTCATTCCGCGTTGCACTCATGCTTCCGTTGTATCTGGAAGAAATCGACAGCCTGAACAAAACCGAATTTCTTCAACAACAACAATCGGCATTTTTACCTTTCCGCTTCATCGGGTTTTATGAAGGCGCTTTGCTGGCAGTGGATTCACTCCGAAAACTGGGCATGCAAATCGATCTGAAAGTTTACGATGTGGATAACAAACTAACCAAAGCCGCTCTGGCCCTGGCCGATCCCGATTTGAAAAACGCCGACCTGATCATCGGACCTTTCTACCCTGAGTGCTATCAACAAATAGCAAACTTCGCCGGAATATTCAACATTCCAATTGTCAACCCAGTGACTTTCAGAGATGATGCCATCACCTCACTCCCATCCTCGTTTAAGGTAAAACCCGGAAAAGAATTTCAATATGGCATGGTTGTAAATTACATTAAGCAATTCCATGCCAATGCCAACGTGTTTTTTATTACCCAAAACGCCTATGAAGATGCCGACATCGTGCAAAACCTGCTGAACGAGCTGCGCATGGCAACACCTGAAACAGTAACTGTAAGCAATAACGACCTATACAACCTGGCTGTTTCGGTGGCTTATCGCGATGAAGCATATTCCTCTGAAATGCCTTTACCCCGCTTTTCCTTTGAAGGCATCGATATTTTCCCGGAACTTCTACAACAATCACCTTACGACAGCACAACCATTCAAAATTTGGTAACCAAAATTGTATACATGAACGATAGCCTCCACCCTTTCGTTAATCGCGCCTCGGCTTTACGACCAAATGTGGTGGTGGTTTATGGTGAAACTAAATCGTTTGTGATGGACGTGATGAACCGGTTGAATGAAATACGCGACACCTTCAATATTCAACTCATCGGCATGCCTGCGTGGGAAAGAATCAGCAACATCAGCAATACACAACTCAGCAACCTCCGCACAATCACTTTTTCGTCGGATTACTTAAACTACAACGCCCCGGAAACGCAGAAATTCGTTCACGATTACAGGACTTCCTACAGCACAGAGCCGGATCAATATGCCTTTCTGGGATACGATATCACTTACTATTTCCTGTATAACCTGTTCCTTTTCGATAAAAACTTCCAGCATTGCATCGATAAAAACCCAATGATCATGCTGCAAAGCGGATTTCATTTCAAGAGAAAACATAGTCATACTTTTGAGAATACTTACTGGAATATGTTGAAATACAAAAACCTGGAAATACGAAAAATCCCGGACTCGCTAATTATTTCACCGACAACCATTAAATAATGAAACAACTGCATCGACTTATTCTGATTCTTCTGGTTCTAGCAACAATGGGATGTAGCTCAGATGTTAAAACGACTTATTGGGAAAATGGACAGGTTAAGTCGGAGTTGGAATACAGCAGCGACCAACTCAATGGCAAAGCCATCTGGTACTTTCAAAACGGGAATAAAGAACAGGAGGCCAATTACATCAACAATACGCTAGATGGTAAGATGACCCGCTGGTATGTAAATGGAAAAATCGAAAGCATAACGCAATACAGCAACGGGCTTCTCCAAGGAAAAGCGCTTACTTACGACGACCGTGGAAAACCGCTATCGGAAGAGAATTACACCAACGATACGCTGAACGGAAAATTCAGGTTGTGGTATCCATCAGGGCAAATAAAAATTGACGGATATTACCAAATGGGGCTTTTCGATGGCAGGTGGATCTATTACGACGAAGATGGAAAAGTTATCGGTGTCGGGAATTATTACAGAGGAACAGGAACACAAAAAGCCTGGTGGCCAAATGGAAAAATAAAACGAGAGATTTCGTATAAGAACAACCTTAAAGATGGAATCGAAAAATGGTTCGACGAAAACGGAAATCTCGAGAACAAGCTGTTTTATCAAGAAGGAAACCTGATGGAAGAATTTTCGTCTGAATGATACATCTCTGTTGCAAACCTTAGAAAAGTCTGTTTTACCGATAAAACAACCACCCCTGGCATACAAGGAAACCAAGGGTGGGATGACATCTGTAAACTAAGTTCTTAGTTAAACAAGTTAAAAAAATTAGTTCAGGGTAAATTTAACAGGCAAGTTAAAGCTAACTCTCACGCTTTCTCCATCCTGCTTACCAGGGGTCCAATTAGGCATCGCATTAACTACACGCATGGCTTCTTCATCGCAACCGCCGCCAATACCACGTAATAGCTTAACATTAGAAACTTTACCATCAGCTTCCACCACGAAATTAATAAAGACACGACCCTGAATACCATTTTCTTTGGCCTGTGCAGGATATTTAATATTCGCCGCCAAAAACTTCATCATTGCTCCTTGACCTCCCGGATACGATGGCATGTCTTCTACTACAGTGAATATCGGGGTTTCATCCACAGATGCTTCAACCGGATCAGGGTTAAAAGACAGATTTCCGGGAATATGAATGTCATCAGCGACAAGCAAGTACGAAAAATTCCCTATAGCTGGCTGATTGTCCTCATTTGGCCGCCAGGTAATGCCATAAGTGCCCGGCCCCCACTCGTCGCCCATAAGCGACTTCACCTTATTTCCGGATTCATCGAAAACATTTAACTGTGTAACACGTTGCTTGCCAAGCGAAACCAAAAACACAACCACACCTTCTGTGGGGTTCAGTGTCATTTGAAGGGCCACGCTGTCGCGCGGAATTGTAGTGTAAGAATTCACCATGAATTCCTCATTTGCCTTAGACTGATTATTACTATCCGGGTTTGAACATGCAAACGCGGCAAGCATCAGTGCTGGCACAATCCAAAGCAGCTTGAAAGAAAACCGCCAAGGATTTCTTGGTTTTTTCATCATAAATAACCTCCTTTTTAAAAGTGAATAACTAAAATTATGTGTTAATAATTGAGCGTTCATTTGGGTAGAGTGGGTAAACAATAAAACCATGTATTGATTAATATCCGGATAATGCGACAATACGGTATCATCGGCCAATAGCTCGTGATTTTCCCTAATCTCTTTATTCATCAAATAGATAAATGGATTAAACCAGAATACAACAGCTGCCAATTCGGAGAATAGTACGTCGATGGTGTGTAATTGCCTTACGTGTTGTTGTTCGTGTGTAAGTATTTGCTGATTTCTATCAGGGAAATCTATTATCTCCTCAGAAACAAATACATAATGAAGAAAGGAAAAAACAGGTGTTCCTTTATCTAACACCACAAAAGTAAGCCTACCTACTTTATTTTTGGAATTAAAGCGTATCAGGCTAAACAACTGTAAAATCCGAAAAACAAGACGTGTTAAGCCAATCAATACACCCAAAGAATAAACACTTAAGAACCAATATTCCCAGGATAGCCATACTGAATCCCGAGTTTTTTCAATAGTTGACTGTATGGTTACTTCACTCAAAAAGTAATTGTTTATGGCTTGCACTGGATTTTGAATAGAATTTACCACCTGATATCCGCTCACATATTCTCCCATATTAATAGGAATTAAGGGTAAACACAAGGACAGCAACAGAACAGCTAACAAATAAAACCGATTGAACACAAAATAGCCTTCGGATCGAAAAACCAACCTATAAAAAAGGTATCCGATAATAAGAACCAGACTCGATTGAGCAAAATATCCCAGCACAGTTTCCATAACAACGCTTTTTTATTATTTCGTTTTACGTTCTATTTCCCTCTCTATTAAACCTTTAATCTCCTCCAGTTCCTCGATAGACAAATTCTGTTCTTTGGTAAAAAAAGAAGCCAGCGATCGGTAGGAATCTCCAAAATAATTCTTCAACACTTCTTTGAAATAGCGACTCCGGTAAGTCTTTTTTTCGATACGCGGAAAATACTCATGCGACTTACCAAAAGCCGAGTAACCAACAAAACCTTTTCTCTCCAGAATACGGACAATGGTGGAAACCGTATTGTAGGCCGGCTTGGGCGCGGGAAGCTGATCGATGATATCGCGAACGTAGGCCTTCTTTAATTGCCACAACACCTGCATGACCTGCTCCTCCGCTTTAGTTAATTGTTTCATGATGACTATTTTTAGATATAACTAACTTTTTAGTTTATTATTGCAAAGGAATGAAAAAAAAAATTACTGATCATTTAAAGCAGAAAAAAAAATCCTCCTGATAAATAATGGTTTACGCAAACGATAGCGTAAAACGCAACCTCCTGAATACAATGCTATTTAGACACGATTAAAAAAGAGAAAATATTTGCTAAAAACCCATGTACCGATCGAAATTAGTTCTAATTTTGCACTGTTAAAAAAATAACAATACTGTTTAAACAACTGATTTTAAAGTAAATTAATTTTACAGCTATGGATCTTAATAAAATAATGAACGATCTGGAGAAAAAACATCCGGGTGAATTGGAATACCTTCAAGCAGTTCGCGAGGTGCTCGAATCAATTGAAGAAGTTGTAAACGAAAATCCGCAGTTTGAAACTGCCGGAATTATTGAGCGCATCATTGAGCCCGACCGCGTTCTAACCTTTAAAGTTACCTGGATTGACGACAAAGGCAACGTAAACGTGAATTTAGGTTACCGCGTGCAGTTCAACAACGCCATTGGCCCTTACAAAGGCGGTTTGCGTTTCCACCCCAGTGTTAACCTCAGCATCCTGAAATTCCTCGGATTTGAGCAGATCTTTAAAAACTCACTCACCACCTTACCTATGGGCGGTGGCAAAGGTGGTTCCGATTTCAACCCGAAAGGAAAATCAGATCGTGAAATCATGCGTTTCTGCCAGTCGTTCATGATGGAATTGTGGAAACTCATCGGTCCTGAAACCGATGTTCCTGCCGGCGACATAGGTGTTGGCGGAAAAGAAATCGGCTACCTTTATGGCATGTACAAGAAACTACGCAGCGAGCACACCGGTGTTTTGACCGGAAAAGGCATCAACTGGGGCGGAAGCCTTATTCGTCCTGAAGCCACTGGTTTTGGAACTGTATATTTTGCACAGGAAATGCTGGCTACCAAAGGTACTTCATTTGAAGGCAAAACAGTGGCTATTTCTGGCTTTGGCAACGTAGCCTGGGGTGCAGCCCTGAAAGTAACCGAATTGGGCGGAAAAGTTGTGACCATCTCCGGACCTGACGGATACATCTACGACCCAAAAGGCATTAGCGGTGACAAAATCGACTACTTGCTCGAGCTCCGTGCTTCGAACCAGGACATCGTTTCACCTTACGCAGAAGAATTCCCTGAAGCAACTTTCCACGCCGGCAAACGCCCATGGGAAGTAAAGGTTGATGTAGCTTTACCATGCGCAACCCAGAACGAACTCAACGGTGAAGACGCACAAACCCTTGTAAACAATGGTTGTATCTGTGTTGCCGAAGGTGCTAACATGCCTTCAACCCCTGAAGCAATGCACATTTTCTTGAAGAACAAGATTTTGTTTGGCCCCGCTAAAGCGGTAAACGCCGGTGGTGTAGCCACTTCAGGACTTGAAATGTCGCAGAACTCAATGAAATTGGCATGGTCAGCTGCCGAAGTTGATGAAAAACTACACGGAATTATGCGTAATATCCACGCGGCCTGTGTAAAACACGGTAAAAAAGAAGATGGTTTTGTTGACTACGTAAAAGGAGCTAACATTGCCGGATTCCTGAAAGTAGCCAACAGCATGCTCGATCAGGGGATTTTATAATCTCAGGAACTTGTTTTCAAAAGCCTTCCAAATGATGGAGGGCTTTTTTATTGCGACCGCATGAAATTAATCTTGCAACACTCACAAATTTCATTATTTTTGTCGGTCATGTAAAATTGTATGTAACAACTAAATTCAAAATTATGTTTAAAGGACACCCGAAAGGACTTATTCCTGCCGCTCTTGCAAATATGGGAGAGCGATTTGGATTCTACACAATGATGGCTATATTGGTGCTGTTTTTACAAGCCAAGTTTGGTTTGAATGGAACCTATGCTGGCATCATTTATGGTGCGTTTTATTTCTCCATATACATCCTTGCTTTGGTTGGAGGTATTATTGCTGATAGAATTCAAAATTTTAAAGGCACTATTTTAGTTGGTTTGATAATGATGGCCGTTGGATATTTCGTCCTGGCTATTCCTACACCAACCCCGGTTTCCAGTCTTCCGTTTTTTCTAACAGTTACCATAGTTGGACTGTTTGTTATTGCCTTTGGAAACGGACTTTTCAAAGGGAACTTACAAGCGTTAGTTGGTCAGATGTATGATAACGAAAAGTATGACAAACTAAGAGATTCGGGATTTTCACTATTTTACGCCTTTATAAATGTAGGAGCCATTTTTGCTCCGCTGGCAGCCGTTGGCGTAAGAAACTGGTGGCTCGAAAAAAACAACTTGCACTACGATGCTACGCTACCTGAACAATGTCACACTTACCTTTCCGGAGCTATGTCACCCGAAGCGATTGGTCGTTACCAGGTTTACGCTAATGAAGCCACAGGCAAAACTATTACCGACCTTACCGCTTTCTCACACGACTATCTCAACGTGTTTAACACAGGTTTCCATTATGCTTTTGGTGTTGCAATTATCGCCATGGCCGTTTCATTAACCATTTACCTGAAAAACAAGAAAAACTTCCCAAATCCAAAATCGAAATCTTCAGGTATTGAAATTACTGGCGAAATTAAAATGGAAGCCAAAGAAGTTGCACAGCGTATGTATGCCTTGCTCGCTGTTTTCGGTGTGGTAATCTTCTTCTGGTTCTCATTCCACCAAAATGGATTGACGCTTACCTTCTTTGCACGTGATTACACCGTCTTAAAAATAGGCACTTATAGCTTCTCTGCTGAGATTTTCCAATCAATGAATCCATTCTTCGTCGTATTCCTGACTCCAATTGTTGTTGGTTTGTTTGGATGGCTGCGTGCCCGAAATATGGAACCCTCTACTCCTAAAAAAATTGCTATTGGTATGGGAATAACTTCGTTTGCTTTCGTAGTAATGGCCATCGGATCCTTTGGGTTGCCCGACTTTGCCACCATCAGCACTGCCAATGGTGGTATTCCGTTAACTGATGCGCAACGTGTTTCTCCTTTCTTATTGTTAGGAACTTATTTTATACTTACAGTTGCAGAGTTATTTATTAGCCCAATGGGTATTTCCTTCGTATCCAAAGTGTCTCCGCCACAGTACCAGGGGATGATGCAAGGGGGATGGTTAGGAGCCACAGCTTTGGGCAATGGCCTATTATTTATTGGGGCGATTCTTTATGATACCATCCCTATTTGGATGACCTGGAGCATTTTTGTCATTGCAACACTTCTTTCTATGTCCACGATTTTATTCATGGTTAAATGGCTTGAAAGGGTCGCTAAATAGTTTTAAAAATATTGAACACAGTTATCTAATGAAGGGGGTGAATTTTTCTAATTCATCCCCTTCGTATTTTACCTAATTTTGCTAAATAATCAACATTACAAATGACTCCGTTACTCTTCCCTTGGAAACACCACCGACGGTACAATGCTTATGCTGAGCATTTCAAATCCATTATGGGACAGCGGGTTCAGAAAATTACGGTAGATGCCGGTTTTACATGCCCAAACCGCGATGGAACCAAAGGCCGTGGAGGGTGCACCTATTGTAACAATGAGGCGTTTAATCCTTCGTATTGCCAACCTCAAAAACCAATTGCGCAGCAAGTTGAAGAAGGAATTCAATTTCACGAGAAAAGATATCGGCGGGCTGAAAACTTTTTGGTGTATTTTCAGCCTTACTCCAATACCTACGCCCCACTAGATCATCTTAAAATACTCTACGAAGAGGCATTAAGTCGCCCTGGCGTTATAGGCCTGGTTATTGGCACACGCCCCGATTGTATTGACGAGGAAAAACTCAACTACCTGAGCGAGTTGAATAAAAAGCACTACATCGTAGTTGAATATGGTGTTGAAAGCATTTATAACCAAACACTTGACCGAATTAACCGGTTGCACTCCTTTGAAGAATCGGAAAAAGCCATCCGCATGACTGCCAAACTCGGGCTGCATGTGGGAGCGCATTTCATCTTCGGGCTGCCAGGAGAGACCAGGCAAATGATGAAAGATTCGGTAAATGTAATCAACAAACTGCCATTGTCAGGGATCAAATTTCACCAGCTCCAGATTGTATCCGGAACTCAAATGGCTATAGATTACAAAAAACACCCCACTGATTATGACTTGTTTTCTCTGAATGACTACGTTAGTTTTATCGTGGATTTCACTGAAAAGCTAAACCCAGATTTTATTATTGAACGGTTCGCAGGTGAAGTACCACCACGCTTTTTGGCCGGACCGGGATGGGGCGCGTTGCGCAACGATCAGATTAACCAGCTTATTGAAAAAGAATTTGAAACAAGAAACTCCTGGCAGGGAAAGTTTTTTAGCGCGCATTAATGGGAAATAGGGGAAGTATTGTACGTACTACTGTGCCATAAGCTTACCCTTTGATTCCACCGGATTAACCCTTATGGCATTAATTCTTCGTAAGTAAAACAACCTCCACACAAGGGCGACAAAGCTAACAGCCAGTAAAATAACCAGATGCTGAAAAACGTGTAACACTGCATCCCAATGTCCGCCCATAACAAACAAACGCGTCATGGCTTCAAGCATGGGAGTCGTGGGTACCGTGGCAGCAAGCCATTGCAAAGGCACAGGCATAGCCTCTAAAGGCCAGCTGTAACCGGATAGCAGAAAAAAGGGATAAGTTGTAAAGGCAAGAAGTTCCATCATCCGGATTTGCTTTTTCACGAAAGTGCCAATAAGCATCGAATAGTTCATGATGGCGAGCAGGAATGTGGTGCTAATGATCATAATAGGGACAATATCGCCTAATACAGGGAGATCGAAATAGGGAAAAATAACCACAAAGAACAACACCAAATAGGCTAAATACAGGTAGGCGTAGTAGGCCATTTTGCCAAAAATATAGTTAACAACCCCATGTTTACCTTCGCATAAACGGGCCATCAAATGTCCTTTTTCGTAATCACGTCCAACACTCTCACCCAGTCCGAGAAGCAAAGTTTGCTGTAGAATTAGAAAAAACAATCCGGGGAGCAAAAAATTTCCATAACTGTTGATATTGTTATAAATAGGTTTTACCTCAGCATTTACAGGATTAATCCGTTGCATGGCATACTGAGTCCCCATACCCTGTGCCTGATAATAATTCAGTCGTACGCCTGCACCAGCCGTAAGCATAACTTTTGACACTGCCATGTTAAGGTCGTTTGATGGTAAAAACCTGGTAGTATTCAAGTAAAGATTCACCTCAGCGCCCTCCATGCGCATTAGTTGTTTTTCAAAACCGGCTGTAAAAATAACAAAGCCTTCAATTTGGAGGTTGTTCAGTTTTTCTATTCCATCTGTATAATCCTCCAGATATCCTGCCACATCTATTTTAGGACTGGCCGACAACATCCTGGTAAGTTCGCGGGTAGTTTTTGAGTTATCGTAGTCAACCACGGCAAACCTGATCTGGTCGATATCCTTTTTTACATATATTGAACCCAGAAAAAAAGCATACAATACCGGTGCAATTAAAACAGTAAGTATGATACTATGATCACTGAGTACCACCCTGGTTTCTTCGAGCAGAATTTGTCGTATGTTTTTGATTTTAGGCATGCGACAGTTTTAGGTTAAACATACGACTGCGCCCAAAGCTATTTAGCCGCAAAGCCAACCAGGTAGTAACAAAACCAACAGCTGCAAAAACCCCTAAAATAAGTAACTCATTCACCATGTTTTGGAAAGGTGCGCCAATTTGATACACTTTAAAAAAGGCATGCAGGAAATGGGTGTAGGGTATAAATTCAGCATAGGCTGAATCGAAGAAAGGCATACCAAACAAAGGAAAAGTGAACCCACTAAATACAAAGGCCGGAGAGTTGTAGAAAAAAGCTATGTCAAGGGCAAGAATTTCATCATCAATTGTGGAAGAAAGCATGAATCCCAGAAAAATATTGGCAAGAATAAACACGCTAAACAATATCAGGAGCTCAAGCTCACGGTCTTTAAAGGGAATTCCAAACATAATAAATACCAAGGCAATGTACATGGTGATGGCAAATCCCATAAGAAATATGGCTATCGTTTTTCCCAGAATCACATTAATCGGCTTATTATCTGCCATTTTCATCAGATTGTGATAAGTCCCGTTCAATATCTCGCTATTCATCGACCGGGTAGCCACGAAAAAAACAATCATTTGCAGCAGCACAGTCATTAATCCGGGTAACAAGTAATACAGGTAATTATAAATAGGATTAAACAAGGGCTTGGCGTTAACACTTATAGGCATGGCCAGTTCAAATGCCTGTTCGGGGCTTAATCCGGTAGACACTTCCTTTTGCATGGTAACCCCTGCCGACAGCGTAGCTCCAATAAGCAATGCATCACGTTGCAGCACATTGCCGTGGATGATATTTGACGAATTAGTAAGCACCTGAAATTGTGCCTGTTCACCTCTCATTACCGACTTCTCAAAGCCATTTGGAATATGATAAATGGCTTTCTCAGGATGATGCAGGAAGAATGTCTCCAGATTATCTTCAGAGCCAAGGTAATAAGTCAGGCGCATATCAGGGGATGCATCCACGTACTGCGAAAGCATCCGGGAGAGTTTGGTATCGTCCTGATCTAATACGGCCACCGCAATTTCACGAATAGCCCCTTTTTGGTAAACAAAGGCGAGCAAAACAAAAATCACAGCCGGTATCCAGAGGAGCAACATCTTCGATGAGTAATTCTCACTAATTAATCGCAATTCACGATCGGCTACTTTTATATATCCGGGTTTTTTCAAAGCACGTATCTCGATTATTCAGGAATGCTAACCTGCACAGTCATGCCGGGATGAAGACCCGTTTCGAAAGTTACAGGTGTTAATCTCACTTCAAAAGTTTTTAAATCAAATTCACCTTTAGCCTGAGTAGGTATCCAGGTAGCAAAATCGGCCATTACCGCAATATGCGAAACCTTAAAGTCCAGCTCCTTACCTCCCAATCCGGGTACTTTTCCGGATAATACACGGTCTTTTCTAAAAAAGTCGAGTTTATCTTCGCGCACATTTAAAACTGCATAAATTTTTTCAGGAATCATGATGGTAAGAATCGGATATCCTGCCCCCATCACTTCTCCTGCTTCGGCAATCTGAGCACTGATAATCCCCGAAACAGGAGCTATTAACTCAAGCTGCTCGTAGTAAGCCATGGCCTCGTTGTACATACCGGTAGCAACCTCCACTTCTCCTGCTACAATTTTCACATCCTCACGACTCGCACCGGCTTTTGCCAAATCATAGATGGCCAAAGCAGCTTCCATTTCGTTTTTTGCTGCCGTGTACTTGAATTCCATCTCATCCATCTCCTGGCGTGATATGATACTGTCAGCATATAAAAGCAGGAATCGGTTATAGGTTTTCTCAGCAAACTCAAACTGGCTTTTTGCCATTTTGTATTGATTGCCTGCAGCTTTTATCTCTTCCTGCCTGGCACCTTGTTTAACACGTTCAAGCATCGATTCGGCGGCATTTTTCACCCCTTCTGCCTGACCCATTTTTGCATCCATGATAGTTGCCTCAAGGGTAGCCAATACCTGACCCTTTTCTACCCGACTACCCAGATCAACAAGAACCTGATCAATCCGTCCGGGAATTTCAGATGCTACATTTACTGTAGTTGTCTCGAACATCCCAACAATAATGTTTTCAGGTTTCTCGCTCTTACGTATAATCAAAAAAACAATGGCCACAATAATTACCACCACTGGAATGGTCAGGGCAATAACACTTTTATTTATTTTCATGGTAGGTTTATTAATTGTTTAATAACGATATAGCTTCTTGAGGATTTCCGGTGGCATAATATAAATCGGTGAGCGCGATATAAAAATCGTAAAGCGATTTTAACCGCTCAATAACTATCCCTTCGTACATCAATCGTGCATCAATCACATCAATTGAACGGGATAACCCTTCCTGAAAACGTTTTTCATTAATCTCAAGGTTTTTTTGAGCTAACTCCAGGGTGGGTTTCATTTTCAGGTAACGGTCTTCTTTATTTAGCACTTCAAGGTACGACTTGTTTACCCACAAATCGATCTGATCGGAAGCATATTTTTGTGCTTCGGTAACTTCCGCTTTAAGGAAGTGTGTGGCTTTTAGCTTGTTTACCTTGGCCAAACCATGAAACAAATTCATTTTAGCCTGAATACCTATCATGTAAGGAGGCATAACAACAGGGTACTCCTCTCTGAACCAGCCATATTCGCCCCATGCCGCAATTTGAGGGAGAAACTCACTCACGTCCAGTGCGTGTTGCTGATCAACCATAATTTTCTTCTGCTCGATCATTTTAAAAATCGGCTGATAGGACTGCGAAGCGGTTTTAAGGCCGGGAAGATTGAGCACAACCATTTTGTAAGTTAAACTATCAACAATTTCAATAGAGTATGCTTGCGTTAAACCCATGCTGGTTTTTAGTGCCAGAACAGCCAGATCAAGTCGATTGAGGTCATCAGCCAGATCACGTTCGGCATTGGCAACAGCTACCTGAGCACGAAGGAGTTCGTGGGGTGGGATAACACCAATCTCTATAGCTCTGCGTGCCTGTTGTTCATGTCTTTTCATCCCTGCCAACACTGCGCGGCGGGTACCGACTACCTGCCGAAGTAATGCTACACCATAGTATCGCTCAATGGTTTCTTTAACTACCTCATTGCTAACCTGAAGCATATCCTGATGAGCATATTCGAGCTCTGCAGCTGAAAAACGCTTGCCGGCAATAATTTTTCCACCCAGAAAAATGGGTTGTAGTGCCACTACATCCAGACTTGGATATTGCTGCTGATCTATTTCAATATTATAAGTCGGCAATTTAGCAAGCCCATCTACTACTCCATTGTAAATAATTTGTTGCATTTCAGGAGTTAATCCAATTTCGCCGGCCACCGCAGCACCATATTTTCCCAAAACATCGTCAAGTGAGCCTTTCACCTGACTCATATTGACTTCCGGGTTTTTACTAAGATACGTATACCCACCCATTACATCGATGGAAGGCATAAAGTTACCCATGGCGGCTTTATCGAGGTATTTTTTTTGAAGCACCACTTGCTGGTACTGTCTGATCTTTGGATTATTTGATAAGGCACTGTCGACAGCCGCTCTCAACCCAAGCTCAAGACTTTCCTGTGCCATTGATTCCGGGATAAAAAAAAGCATGATAATCACCATAATCAGGCTATTTTTTTTGATTTGAATAAAAGCTTTGTAATCCATATCGAATTATTTCAAATTGCAGCAACGTTCGTATTGAAACGGGCGCAAAAATATGAAAAATTATAGGTTTAGAGTCAGTAAAAACTCATTGAACTCAAAAATAAGCCGGAAGTACGATTTTTTTTATGCTCAGGGATGGGCCAGGAAATAATACTCTTTAGCATTTTGATAAGTAGCAGAAAAAGCATCCAGAGTAAGTGGGCTATGACCATTTAGCCAGTCGCCCAGATTAGAAATTTTCAAACCACAATCGTTTACCAAAAAGCCAAAAATCATTTCAGGGGTTGTTTTATAGAACTCGCTTGCACCCAGGCCAAACTCAAAAACAATAAACGGCTTATCTTTCATCAGGATGTTCTTTGCTCCCCGCAACACACCATATTCAGCGCCTTCAACATCAATTTTAATGAAGTGCACAGACATCTCTTTGGGGATAAGGTTGTCCATAAGATCGAGTTTAACATTGATTTCTTCAATATCGGGCTCTTTCACATCATATTTTCTTTTCATTATTCCACTGTAAGCCGGAGCATTTCGCACAAAGTTAAACGATGTGGTTCCTTTGCGGTCGCTCAGGGCCACTGGAAAAAGGTGGATGTTTTTCTTTGGAAATTTAGCTTTAAGCCCCTCAAACATAGCCGGAATAGGCTCAAAAGCATAATGATTTCCATCGGGGGCAAACCTGAGCATCAGCTCAAGCATCTCTCCTTTATGACATCCTACATCAACACAATTGGAATCGCTTTTTAGCACTTTGGCCATAATTTGCGATGTAAGCCTGTCGTACTTAAGGTTTTTAGTCAGATCAAGCCCCAATGTAGTGAGGGTGTTTCGTATTAGTCTCTTTACCATTACATGCATCTTAAAGACAGCATAATTATGCTTACTTTTGATTTTGAAAAAAATACAAAAGTAATATGTTTAAAAGACTTTGGAGAGGCCTTATGAATTATTTTTTCAAAGGTTTGCTTTTGCTCGCCCCCATAACTGTTACCGTATGGGCTATTGTTGCCATTTTCGGGTTCGTCGACGGACTTTTAAGTGAGTATATTTTTGATTTTACAGGCCACGAGCTTCCGGGCTTAGGCTTCGTTTCGGTAGTCGTCCTGATCCTGCTGATCGGGCTTCTGGGATCAACCATAGTTTTTAATCCAATTGTGACTTATTTTGATAACCTGATGGCCAAAGCTCCACTTATCAAAATTTTGTACACTTCGGTGAAAGACCTGGTATCGGCTTTTGTAGGACAGAAGAAGCGGTTTACAGAACCTGTTCTTGTACAGGTAAGTGCCTCCTCGCATCTGCAAAAAATCGGTTTCATCACCAACAAAGACTTAAAGAGCCTATCAATAGGAAGTGAAAAAGTAGCTGTATATTTGCCGCACTCTTATGCCTGGTCGGGTAATTTGTTCATTGTTTCGTCGGAGTTTATTACACCCATAAAAGCAAATCCAACGGAGGTAATGAAATTTATTATTTCGGCAGGAGTTAGCAATCCGGATACTGACGGATTATAAAACAGGTATTTATACAACAATAACACACTACATGTTAAAAAAATGCTACTATGAAGAAACCCTTGATATTAATAAGCAATGACGATGGAGCCGGAGCTGCGGGACTAAGGAAACTTATTGCAATCATGCGTCGTTTGGGCGACGTGGTAACCATCGTATCAGAAGGCCCGATGTCGGGAATGGGACACGCCGTTACGATGCAGCAGCCTTTAAGGGCCAGGCTGGTGGCCGATGAGCCGGGATATAAGGAATACATTACCAATGGTACGCCTGTAGACAACATTAAGATGGGAAAACACCTGCTTCTCTACAAAACTCCCGATGTGGTAGTGAGCGGAATAAACCATGGATCGAATGCCGCCATCAACGTAATCTATTCAGGCACAATGGGAGCTGTTCTCGAAGCAGCCATAGATGGCATTCCGGCCATTGGCTTCTCGCTCGACGACTATAGCTCAAAAGCAAGTTTCGAGCATACCGAACAATTTGTTGAACAGATAACAAAAAAAGTGCTTCAGGAGGGCTTACCTAAAAACGTATGCCTTAACGTCAATTTTCCTCCTTTCACAGCCTCAGGGCCAAAGGGAATTAAAATCTGCCGACAGGCCAATGCCCGTTGGATTGAAGATTTTGAAGAAAGAATAGATCCTTACGGAAGAAACTATTACTGGATGGGCGGACGGTTCGAAAATGGCGATAGTCGTCACGAAACCGACTTAAAGGCTTTAGCAGAGAACTATGTATCTGTCGTGCCAACACAATTTGATTTTACAGCACATGAATTCGTAACCAAACTAAATTTTGAAGCATGAAACCAGCCGTAATGCGTCAAAATAATTTGCTTTCGGGTATCATCATGGCCATATTGCTGCCCTTGGTCATAGGTGGTCTGGTGTTTTCAGTCGATTGGCTTACCTACAAGATCTTTGGTTTCAATCTGAGTCGGGAGAAGCATTACTTGTACCTAATGAGCATGATCGGGAACTTATTTGCTATCAGGTACTATTTTGTAAAACTGAACTACGAAAAAACGGGCATGGGGTTTCTGTTGGTTACCACGGCAGCGATCATCACGTATTTTTACTTTTATCAGGCTAAGGGCTTTTAGAGAGGCTTATGGCTGTTCCCTTCGACTGCGCCCGGGGCAGGGGCTGTTGGCTTTGTACACAGTTAATTATGAGGCGTTTTTGTTTAAACTGACGTTGGTATTTACAGCAAATAAAACAATTGGAACTACAGCTAGGCCGTTCCATAATGGGTATTTCATTTCATTATTGGAATTTTATTTGCCTTTTGTCAGGGTGGAGCTAATTGAAGACAGATCCCGCTTATTTTTTACAAATCCTGCAATATATTGAGTTTGTCGTGCTTTACCCTGGGTGGATTGGTGTATAGATGGGGGGGGTAATTGAACCTAAATCTGGTCATTTTACTTCGCTGGTAGCATGTTGCTTTCGAAGACCTGGATTGAAATCCAGGCTTACAATGTCGGTAGTGCCGATGGCACTTTGGATTACAGTGAAAATAATGGATGTAGAATTTTCTTTTATACACCAGATTCTTACGCTACGTCCTTCCATAAGTTATGAGACTCCCAGCTTCTGACTTCCAGCTCC
>DJVY01000232.1 GCA_002440885.1 Bacteroidales bacterium UBA6244 | reverse complement strand
GCTACGTAAGGATTAGCGAATTTTTCCTTGTATTCTTCCACCTTGAGTTTCCGCATTTCTTCGGGATTTTCGGCAGTAGATATTTCTTTTCGGAAAATGATATTAGCCGCTCCTTCAGGTCCCATAACGGCGATTTCGGCTGTTGGCCAGGCGAAAACGAAGTCGGCGCGCAAGTGGTGCGAACACATGGCAATGTAACCTCCGCCATAGGCTTTTCGCGTGATAAGCGTAATTTTTGGAACCGTGGCTTCGGAGTAGGCGTACAGCACCTTTGCTCCATGCCGTATTACGCCTGCATGTTCCTGATCTACACCTGGAAGATAACCTGGTAAATCGACAAGCGTTAAAATCGGAATGTTGAACGAGTCGCAGTAGCGAATAAAACGTGCGGCTTTATCTGAGGAGTCCACATCAAGAACACCGGCCAGAAACAGAGGCTGATTGGCTACGATTCCGATGGTTTCGCCGTTGATTCTCGAGAACCCGATAACAATATTCTTGGCGAAAAGTTCCTGAATTTCCAGAAATTCTGAGTCGTCAACTACTGCCTTGATTAAATTGCGTACATCGTAAGGCTGTTTGGGATCGGCCGGCATTACCTCGTCGATCTTAAAGCGTTTTGTTTTGGGTGCTTTTTTTGGGAAACGCTCGGCTTTGTTGATGTTATTCCATGGAATAAAGCTGGCCAGCTGTTTGATCTGACTAAAACACTCTTCTTCGCTTTCAGCATAAAAATGAGCGTTTCCTGTCAGCTCGCAGTGAACTTTAGCGCCACCCAGGTCTTCCATTGAGATTTCCTCACCCAGCACCGTTTTTATTACTTCAGGACCAGTGATAAACATCTTTGTAATTTTTTCTACTGTAAAGACGAAGTCGGTGAGGGCGGGGGAATACACTGCACCTCCGGCACATGGTCCTAATATTACAGAAATTTGTGGTATCACACCTGATGCCAGCGTGTTACGGAAGAAGATCTCTCCATAGCCGGCCAGAGAATTTACCCCTTCCTGGATACGGGCTCCACCGGAGTCGTTAATCCCGATGAGGGGAACTTTTAACTTCAGGGCGTGGTCCATGATTTTTGTAATCTTTTTGGCATGCATCCAGCCCAACGATCCACCGGCAACGGTAAAGTCCTGAGCATAGATACAAACGGGGTGTCCGCTTAAAGTACCGGTACCCGTGATAACACCATCTCCCGGGAGGTATTTTTTATCCATGTCGAAATCTTTCGCGGCATGCTCTACAAACAAGTCGTATTCATGAAACGACTTGGGGTCAAGAAGTGCGATAATCCTTTCGCGAGCAGTGAGTTTTCCAATGGCTTTTTGCTTTTCAATTGCTTTTACGCCACCGCCACTCAACGCATTTTTCATGCGCTTTTTAAGGTCAATTGATTTTTCTTTGATGCCCATAACTTTAAATTTGGGATTAACAAAAAAAGAGACAAGTCGTGCTTCAAAGCTTGGTATCTTATCGGTATAACTTATCTCTAAGCTTGCAAATGTAGCTCAATTAACCAAAATACCAAGATTATTTCGTTAAAAAGCTGTCATATATTTGTCTTATCTTTGCTGCAATCGTTGTAAATATAGGAAAATGAATGTAGAAGAATTGAGGTTTCTTTGTCTTCAATTACCGGGAACAACCGAAAGTTTCCCTTTTGATGATACTACCCTGGTGTTTAAGGTAGGCAACAAAATGTTCGCTCTGATGAATCTGGATGGCCCTTTAAGCATTAACCTGAAATGCGATCCTGAAAAAGCCATTGACTTGCGCGAAAGATATACTTTCGTCCTTCCGGGCTATCATATGAACAAGAAGCTCTGGAATACAGTGATGGTGGATCAGTTTACACCTGATAACTTGTTGATAGAATGGATTAAAGAAAGTTACGCGTTGGTGGTAGATTCGCTACCTAAAAAAATCCGCGACTTGATTCCTAAGTCGGTTTCGTAAAAAGCGCTTGTCCTCGATTAGTCTTGCAAAGCTTCTTTCAAAGCCTTTTCAAGGACATTTAACTGCTTTGCTCCGACGAGCTTTTTTACTGGTTTTCCATTTTTAAAAATGATGATCGTCGGGATGCTCCTGATACCTAATTCAGCAGCGGTTTTTTGGTTTTCATCGATATTCAGTTTCGCTATTGTCGCCTTTTCATGGTGCTTGTCGGCCAGCTCGTTGATGATAGGCCCTTGTATCTTACATGGCATGCACCAGGGCGCCCAAAAGTCTACTAAGGTTACTCCCGCCTTTATTGTCTTTTTAAAACTGGCATCTGATAACACCACCAAATGATTGCTGTTGGGCATTTGGTCAATTTTTTTCAATATTTTTACCCGTTTGTAATACGCTATAGCCAATAACACAACCAACACTACAACAGGAATCCAAAACCAAAAATTCATAACAAGCTTTTTTTTATTTCATTCAACAACTGAACCTGATTAATCACTGTATTTATCCGCTTTATGACTTCACCCTTTTTTAATAGCAGCAGCTCGGGCACTCTTGTAACCGAAAATTGCTGAGCCAAATACCTGTTATCGTTAACATCAATCGATGCGAAAATGAGGTCTCCAATTTCAGGCTCAAGTTTTTGCAAGAGTTGGTTCTGCCAGGCGCAGGCGCTACACCAGGGAGCCCAAAATGAGATCAACATTTGCGGTGTCTCTTGTATTAGTTTGGCATTGGTAAAGTTGATTTCTGTCATTTTTTAAACTTGCCGCAAATATATAAAGATTTACATGTGTATTGAATTGTTTAAAATTAAAAAGCTGCGCCACTTGATGTGACGCAGCCTGTCCAGCATTAATTAAAATAGTTTAACTTATCTGATTTTGCACACTTTACCAGTGGCATTGTTACCTGTTGTTTTAATTTGGTAGAAGTAATATCCGGAAGGCAGGCCTGCGGCGTCCCAGCGGTATTGTTGCAGGCCTTTTTGGAATAATTTGTTTTCTACTTTCTCAATAACAGCTCCTGTTATATCAAAAATCATGATCGAAACAGGTTCTGCTTTATCCAAAATAAATTCGATGTTTGTTTCGTTCTCGAAGGGGTTTGGATAGGAAATAGAGAAACTGTTTCCATCCCGAAACTCTGCTATGGCGTCTGTGTAACGATTTGGCTCGCCAGGTGAATAGTCAGGCATCAGATACCAGTTATTGGTTCCATCGGTAAACCGACCGTAAGTTGTATCAGCATATTGTTCGCCATAAGTCAGGCTATCTACAAACACCTGATCGGGATTCCAGAAACCAATGTGTTCACCGCCTCCGCTGAGTTTGAAGTTTAGGTTAAGCACACTCCAATCGGGATCGCTATTGGCGTAAAAAACAATAAACCCGCCTGCCTGAACGGTAACTGAATCAGGATAAGTACCAGGTATTTGAAACATTTTCTCTGGATCGTTTAAGTCGTCCGACATATAGTAACCACCTAGCATAACGGCCTCTGATCCTGCGTTATATATCTCGATCCAATCAGGATAGTCTCCTTGCGGGCCGGGTACTGCCCCATCATTTGAGGCCATGAACTCATTGATATAGAGCGATGTCGGAGAAGGCGGGTTAGGGTTGGTATTGGAGGTTCCGGGAGTGAATTCCGGCATGAAAAACCAGTTGTTTGAGCCATCCTGATAGCGGCCATAAGAGGTGTCGGCCATTTGTTCGCCATAGGTAAGGCTGTCAACAAACACCTGGCCTGGATTCCAGAGCCCGATCTGTTCGCCACTTCCACCCAGTTTAAAGTTCAGGTTGAGCACACTCCAGTCGGGATCGCTGTTGGCATAAAAAACCAAATAGCCACCTGCAGGAACGGTAACAGAATCGGGATAGGTAGCCGGAATCTGGTACATCTTTGCCGAATCAGCCAGATCATCTGATAAATAGTAACCGCCTAACATAACGTCTTCTGTTCCTGCGTTGTAAATCTCAATCCAATCGGGATAGTCACCTTGCGGACCTGGGAAAGCCGCATCGTTACTAGCCATAAATTCGTTGATGTACAGCACGATGGGAGCGGGAGCCGGATTTTGATTGGCAGCACCCGGGGTATAGTTGGTCATTGCAAACCAGTTGTTGGTTCCATCTTCATACCTGCCAAACGACACATCAGCAATTTGTTCGCCATAGGTAAGGCTGTCAACAAAAACCTGATCAGGATTCCAAAAACCGATGGCTTCACCGCCACCGCCTAATTTAAAATTCAGATTCAACACGCTCCAGTCAGGGTCGCTGTTGGCATAAAAGAGCAAGTAACCGCCAGCACTAATAGTCACTGAATCAGGAAATTCATTAGAAATCTGAAACATTTTAGTTGGATCAGTAAGGTCGTCAGAGAGGTAATAGCCTCCAAGCATAACGGCCTCATCTCCTGCATTATAAATTTCAATCCAGTCAGGGTGATCGCCTTGTGGACCGGGGAAGGCCATGTCGTTACTGGCCATAAACTCATTGATGTAGAGTTGCGCTTTTGCTTCTGAAGTGATGAGCATTGCCACCATAAGGAAGGTCAACACCCGAAGCATGAATAGGTAATTTTTTTTCATGTGATTAGATTTGATTGATTATAACTGATTTTTTGGTTTTTTCATCACGAGAAGCAAAAGTAGGGTATTTCGATCGATTCACTTTCCAGAAGCACCCCTATTTGAACTATACAATGCGTTTTGCATGTATTGCAATAGCCATGTTTACAGGTTGTTGTAGCTATTGCATTTATCTGTTAAAACTCACCCTTGTAATGCCGCCGCCACCTTGTTCCAGCGGAGCATCGCCAAAGCGTTTAATCTCTGGAACTGTATTGAGGTAATCGCGGATGATATCCCGCAGGATTCCTGAACCTTTGCCATGCAGAATGTCTACCTCATATATGTTCAGCAGCAAGCATTCATCAATATATTTCGACAGTTCATACATGGCTTCTTCAGCGCGTTTTCCTCTCAGGTCGATTGTCATACTAAAATTGGCCACCTTTTGGTTCAGTTCGTTAATGATATTGGACAAGCCACTGTGCTTTTTTATTTTATGCATCTTTGGTTTGTCGATTACCACAAGTTTTTTACGTGAAGTTTTTAGCTTCACCTCGTTTACGTTTAAAATGGCGGTATCGCCCGAGAACTCCATTAATTCACCCTGGATATCGGTGTCGGCAATCTGCACAAAATCGCCAATTTCCGGGTTTTTTAAAGGGTTTGTTGTGGATGGAGTGGCAGGTTTTTTTTCTTTTCGTTTGTTGGTTTTTGGCTTTTTTTCAGATTTCGGATTTAGGGATTCAGTTTCAACAAGCAGTTTTTTTCTGGTTTTCTCCAGATTTTCCCGAAGCAGTTTTGTTTTTTCTTTGTCGGCTTCGGCTTCTTTGATGTCTCTTATGGTTTTCTCGATGGTTTTGTTGGACTCTTCGATAATGTTGACAGCCACCTTTTGGGCCTCTTTGATGATTTGTTTCTTTGATTTTTCCAGCTCCTCATAGAGCGACGTGTACTTTTCTACCATATGGGAGAGATGCTCATCGGCAGACATTAGTTTTTGTTTTTTCTTTTCGATAGAAATTTTGTCAATTTCCAGTTGCTGAAGTTGTTCGTCAAATTTTACGAGTTTACCACCGCTTTTACTTTTAGCCAGATTAAGCACGTGTTCAGGAAAGCCTATTTTTCTGGCAATCTCAAAGGCAAAAGAGCTTCCTGGCTTACCGGTTTGTAGTATGTACAGTGGCTGCATTTCTTTGGAGTCGAACAACATAGCGCCATTAACCAAGCCCGATGTTCGTTCTGCCAGAACTTTGAGGTTGGTGTAGTGGGTAGTGATTACCCCATAGGCTTTTTGTCGGTTGATTTCTTGCAGGGTGGCCTCCGCAATAGCGCCACCCAGTTGTGGCTCTGTACCTGTCCCAAATTCATCTATCAAAACAAGCGTATTTTTGTTGGCGTATTTTAGAAAATGCTTCATGTTTAGCAAATGCGAGCTGTAGGTACTCAAATCATTTTCCAGAGATTGTTCATCACCTATATCAATAAAGATTTGTTTGAACAGCCTGAATCGGCTGTCGGGAGAGGCAGGAACGGGGAACCCGCACTGTAGCATGTATTGCAGCAAACCGTTGGTTTTCAGACAAACAGATTTTCCTCCGGCATTGGGCCCCGAGATGACCAGAATTCGGTTTTCAGAGGTTAACTTGATGTCGAGTGGGACAACTGTTTTGTTTTGTTCGCGGTGGGCGAGGAACAACAAGGGATGAATGGCCTGCTTCCAATCCATATCCGTGTCGGAGGTGATTATCGGCGCAGCGGCTTTGGTTTTTATCGAAAAAAGTGCTTTTGCCCTGATAAAATCGATGATGCCTAAAAACCAGATAGCGTGGCTCAGCTCAGGTATATGGGGTCGCAGGAGATCGGTGAAATGCGTGAGAATTTTTATAATTTCTCTGCGTTCTTCGCCTTCCAGTTTTTTTATTTTGTTGTTGATCTCGAACGAAATGGCAGCTTCCACAAAAACGGTTTGTCCTGAAGCCGATTCGTCGTGAATGATGCCTCCGATTGCCCTTTTGTCGGCCGCATTTAAGGGGATTACCGCCCGCCCGTTACGAATGGTAATTTCGCTGTTCTCTGGAACCCAACCAGACTTTTTTGCCGCATCATACGCCTTCTTCGTTTCGCGGAATACTTGTCTCTGCAAAGTTGCAATCTCACTTCTGATGGAGGCCAGAGCTGGCGAGGCATTGTTTTTAATCTCTCCTTTTTCATCAATTATTTCGTTTGCTCTGTCGAGTAGGTGAGTTGGAATTGATACGGATTGCACTAAGGAAATAAGTTCAGGGAAATCTTCTGCTTTGAGGTTGTGTGTGAAGTGATGAATTTCAAAAAGCGTGCTCAGCACGGCTTTGAGGTTGAAAAGGGTATCAATTTCGATAAAGCTCCCGGGTGTAACGGCCTGTTTTAATTCCGGACGCAAATCCAGATAGTCTTGAGAGGGAAAGTTTTTTCCCGCGGTGAGTAAAGTAACAAACTCCATCACCTGATCCAGCATTTTCTGCACGGTTTCAAGCCGCGTAGAGAAATTAATTTTCTGCACCATTGATTTTCCCATCGTGCTGATGCACAGATCAGAAATGTGGTGTCTTATGCGGTCGAAACCAATCTTCTGCTCAAAGTGTTGTGGATACGTATTCATCATGGCAAAGGTAGAAAATGTAACGATTTGCAGCACATCGTTTTTGTTTAGACTGTGTCATTGCCTTCGCAGATATTTCTGATGTTTGTTAATTTTGTTAATTTTGAGCAATAATTAGTTAACCGGAGGGAATTTTTATCATTTTTGACCGGTAAAATTGAAGTCGATTAGATGTCAAAAATACATAACGAATACAAATGTGTGGGTTGCGCTTATAAGTCGCCTATGTTTAGTCTGCTGACGAATGAGGAGCTGGGGCAGATCGACAGGCATCGGGTTGAAGTTGAATATCATCCCGGTGAGACGATTATTAAACAAGGTACGGCTTGTACGCACGTTATTTCGTTTGCCAAGGGGTTAGCTAAGATGTACCTTGAAGGCGAGGATAAGAATGTCCTTTTCCGTATTGTTGTTCCCGGCGATTTTATCAGCGGAACGGGTTTGTTTGTGAATAATCGACACCATTATACATTGAAGGCTTTACGCGAATCGAGTGTTTGTTTGATTGAAAGTACTGTTTTTGTTGAAATACTCCGTTCAAACCAGCAGTTTTGGGACGAATACCTCAAGCATACCCAGACGCGGCAAATCTTCTACATGGACAAGCTCTTGCGCTTATCGCAGAAAAACGGGCGCGGTCGTATTGCTGATGTGCTCCTTTATTTAACAAACGACATATACAAGAAACAAGCCTTTGAAATGGATTTATCGACGGCGGAACTGGCGGAGATGACCAGTATGTCGAAAGAAAGCGCTGCCAAAATTCTCAAAGAGTTTGGCCAGGAAGGCATCATCCACACGGATGATAAAATCATGAAAATCGGAAATGTAGCTCTGCTTCAGCAGATTAGCAAGCGGGGTTGATTTTCGTCTTAATGTGCTCGCTGGTGTCAGATTCCAGACATTAATAAAGTTCTACGTGGCAATCATAACAATTCATTTCCTGCCAGCCAAGATCAATGTCTACCGGATGTTGAAAGAAAAGTACACTATCGCCGGCAGCATGTTGCATATTTCCGGGACTCCCCTGTGATTTTATATCATGACACAGGTTGCATTCTTTTGATATAACACGTCCTTGATCGCTTTCAAACGAGTTGTTGTGACAACGGTAGCATCCGTTTGATTCGATGTGTCCGAGGAAATTTGGATATTGTCTCCAATCGGCTTTCATATATGGGAAAATATTGTTGGAATACCCGTCCTGCAAGGCGATGATGGCTTCCTCTACTTTATCGGATTCATTGATCATGACCTCTGGATAATTTGATTCGTAGTAATCGAGGACTCCCTCCCGGATTCCAAGCATAGCACTATCTTTTGTTCCATAAGTTTGCTGTAACAATCCCATGGCAACCAGTTTTATTTCGGGAAGTGTTTTCGATATGATGCCCGCGCTCATGGCTTGATTAAAAAAGACCGATGGGCTTTTATAATCATGAGAAGGCCTGTTATGGCAGTCGAGACAGTCCATGGTTCTGAGCATTTCGGTGTGGTTCTCAGGAATCTCTTGTTCGAGATTCGGGTCACGGTAGGTAGTTACTTCGCCTGTTTTCAGGTTAGTATAGATTACCAGCCCAATCGTATCGCGTTTTTTTGAAACCGGAAGGTATTCTATTTTTACATCAGGGTTAATGTGCCAGTGGATGCCTTCCTGTAGGCCGTGAGCGCTGAGTTTCGGTCCTGTTTTTACCAAAAGGGTGATGTCCCATTCTGTATTTTGTTCATCTGCAAGATAATGACGGTTAGTGACCAGCTTAGGGTCGTAAAATTTTTCCGGCCAGTGGCATTTTTCGCAAGTTTCGCGTGCAGGCCTGAGGCTGTGAACAGGTGTTTCGATAGGACGAGGATAGGCTTCGGCCAAGACTGAATAAACCTGATATAAGCCTGACAATTTAGAACGTACATACCAGTCGGCTCCACTGCCTACATGACAGTCGACGCAATTTACTCTGGCATGTGCTGAACCATGGTAAGTAACATATTCCGGTTCCATCACGTTGTGACATAGAGTGCCACAAAACTCATTGGATTCGGTGTAATGAAAAGCCTCGTAGCTGCCGATGGCGCTCAATAGCAAAAAAACGGTGCTGCCAAGAATAAAAATTAAAACAGCGGTGCGTTGTCCCGGGTCGTTAAGGTTGATAATGGGTAGCTTTTCCGTCGGATCAGAAGCCAATTCTTTCTTTTGTTTCATTTTACGGAGAGCTCCCAATGGAATCATGAGAAGTCCGATGACAAGAAAAACGGGCAAAATAATAAAGGTCACCAGTCCTGAATAGGTGTCACCTCTGTCGAAAACCAGAGAGATGAGCATCATGAAAATGATGAGCATCAGGCTTATAAAAGCCAAAGCAGCTCCTGAAATGGTCGTCCAGCTGTAAAAAGATCTTGGTAGTTTCATATTACTTACAGATTGTGTTGTTATATAAACGTGCGCTTTTTCAATAAAATGGTAGCTTTTCAATCTGGTTTTGAAACAAGTGCCTCCAAATGGAAAGCACAAAAAAAGTGGGTTTA
>DJVY01000131.1:22512-58565 GCA_002440885.1 Bacteroidales bacterium UBA6244 | reverse complement strand
CACGGGTAGGGTTTGGAAAAATGCGTATCGTTTTTTCAAGTATCACCACTTCATCGGCAGGTTGGTTTTTGTCGTCGGGCTCCTCTTGTAAGGTGTCGGCGGCCGCACCTTTAATAACGGTTGGAGCCAGAAATATGGTGTGCCTTAAAATCCGGTTGCCGGAATCGTCGTACCGAAACTCGACAGTGTTATGATCCTGGGCTGTTAATGCCATGGCCATCAGGCAGAATACTACCCCCGAAAGGAATGTTTTTTTCATTTTGTCATGGTTTTAAAAAAAATAGCACGCTACACCTATTATTTTTGGCTGTTTCAATTTAAGGTTACAGCGATAAGGCAGGTTGGTCTCCGTTTAAGTCAGAAAAATTTGTTGCAAAAAAGCTACAGCTACAAACCTCGCCCTATTCAGTAACTTTAATAACCTACAGAAGCTAATAAATCACTTCCTTCAGCTTGTTGATTTCATCCTGTTGTTTTTGCGAAATTTCTTGTTGTTTTTGAAGCATTTCCTGTTGTTGGATGATATACAGGGTGAGTTCCTCCACTTTTTTCAACAAAATTTCATTCATTTGAGCCAGTCCGTAGCCATTTTCCGACACTTCTTTTTCGGAAGGCACACCGGGTAAATGGCTGTTTAGCTTAACAAAGGCGGCCAGTTCGTTAACGGGCATGAGTTTGTATTCGGGTTTAAAAACATAATCGCCCCAATCAACGGGGTGTTTAATCATCACCTCATCGGCCAAAATTTTTCCCAGCACGGCCAATTCGTAGCCGTAAGTATTGATAGTTCCGATGCCCACTTTGCCGGCACTAAAATAAATGTCGTTGGTGCCGCTGGTGAGCCACGGGCTTGGGGCAGGCATCTCCAACTGGGCCCAAACGGCTGTTCCCTCACTGTCGGTGCATAACAGCACGCTACCCTCGCGAGCGTCCATACCATATTTTATTAAACCGCCGTTGAAATTGTACGATGAGGACGTGTTGAAAATAAGCCCCTTGTCTTTCATGGCGCTGATGCCGTGCGACATATCGCCCAGTGCGAGCCCCGCACCATCGCCCTCGAGCCAGTTGTGTGGCTGCACGTATATGGCTGCATCCTCGCCCTCGTCGGCACGGAGGTGGAGCTTAGCGAGGGGGGAGGTTACATTGCCGATACCGATTTTGCCGGTTGTCCCAATACCACTCGAGGATCCAAATACTATCAAAGTGGGCAGGTTACTAAAGCCTCCAATCATCACCGAATTAGCGATATTGTTTTCCATGGGCGTATTCTGGAGTCCGCTGCCAATGATTATTGAATTGCTTTGTGTCGTTTTTAAGTAACTTCCAATAGCTACTGAATACTCACCGATTGTGTAATTAGTGAAACCAAACGAAAACGAACCATTACCAGTTGCCTGATTGTTTCTCCCAATAGCTGTTGAATAGTAACCTGTCGATACATTGTCTTTGCCTATGGCACTGGCGTATTTTGATAAAGTCACGTTGTTGTTAACTGTGGTAATCTGCCCATAGACAATTGTTATTGACCACGTTAAAACAAACGTAAGTAATAGTTTAAAAATATTTTTCATTGTTGTAAAAATTTAAAGTTTAATCCATTTACCTCTATCCGATACATTTTCGTGTTGAGTGATTGTCCACCAATACGCCCCTTTAGATAAATAACCTACTGGCATTGTTGTGGTTAATTGATTTATGGGGCACTCCAATATTGCATGCCCGCTGATGTCATATAATCGAAAAACAGCCTGTTTAACGGTGGTTCGTATACTCAGCTCACTTGTTCCGGGGTTTGGATACACCAAGGCTCGGTGTATGTCTTCCTCAAGTAGTTCGGGTGTATCCACCCACAATCCGGCATCTGTTTTTATGATAAAAGGGTCTTCTTCACCGTATTGATTAACCAAATAATCGTATTGAGACCCTACAACTGCAATGCCCCCGTCCCCGGTGGCAGCTACATAGATAGGGGTGTATTCAGCATCTCGCCCTATATAGCGTTCGTGCATCAGGTTGAGTTCCGAATCCAATTTTGCCAGATATACTAAATCATAATAACCTGTATACCAACCCAACTCAGCGTCAAATAAAGCAGCCACACATATTTCTCCCTGCTCGTTGATGTCAATGCAGTCCCCCCAGGCTGCATAAGTCATGGTATCAGGTGCAGTAAGTAATATTTGATTAGTTATTTGGTAAGAGGTATCATAACGCGTCACTCCCAAGTACCTATTTATACTATTATTGGAACTGTTAACGCTACTATATGAACCGGCCACAACAAGTCGACCATCGGGGCTTATCATAGCATTATATGGCTCATTGAAGCCAATGGCGTTCTCTCGGTAGCATATACTGCCAGTGATGGCATAGCTGTTGGTATCAAGAATATAAGCACCAGTTCCGCTTTGACAGTTATTTAGTTGTTGTCCGGCGACAAGATGTAACAATATGGACGAGCCTTGCATGTCATAGGTTAAGGACATGATTATCCCAAGCTGTGAATCATCAAAAAGTTTGGTTTTAACTACTTCACCCTGTTGATTTGTCTCAATCAATTCGAGATGCAACACCGCAGGATTAACTCTTATGGTGCGTCCTAACAGATAATTTCCCGATGTTAGCGGTAAAACGTACACCCCGTAAAAATCCGATGTTTGGCTTATTCCTTCAGGTATTGGATAAAATCCTTCCCATATCAAATTCTTTGTTGCATCCAATCTCATCATCCAGTTAAACCTAGAGTGTATAATTAGTGTACTCATATTGGTAAAGTGAGTACCAACGCCTGAAATCAAATAACCATCATCAGGAAAACAGTGAATATCGAAAACTCTTAATGCAGTGTCAGTTCTTAGCAGATTTAGCTCCCATCGCAGTGTGTCATCAGGCGAGCTATTAGTAAAAGTGTAGATTTCACTTGCACTGACTACCGGATCTTGAAAAAGTTCAGTAGTTTTACTGACTAAAAATTCACTGGCAGAACTTACCGCTACACAAGAAAATCGCTCATCCTTTGGCCCATCGAGCACAAGCTTGTAGCTTCCTTGCGCATGCAGGGAAGCTACAAGTGGCATAAGCATCGTAATAAATAGGCTGATGTTTTTCATCGCTTTAGTATTGCGCAATGTCTTCAATTTCGATGGAACATGCAGCGAACCTCCTACCCAAATCTGTAACAAGCTCATGTCGTAAAAAATGCTTTTCGGATAGTTCATCATAAATCCTTACGCCAGAATAAGTACAAGTTTGAACTTTCATATGTCCCTCTAGAAAAATGGGTGACTCATTGATATGCTCCTGTGTGATGTTAATGTAGCTTTGCTTGTAAAACAATTTTTCGGTGCTGGCTTCTATACACATAACATCTTCAATTAATCCGGGAGCAACTGATTCATGTGCATAATAAATCATATAATCGCAGTAATTATCTTCTTTTATATCTGTACCGGGAAAGTAATAGGGCTCATCATAAGGGTTTATAATAGGGGTTTCATTCAAATCTTCGTAGGTAATGATATTCGTAAAAAACCATCTACAGTTTTCGGGGGGAGCCTGATAAAAATGATTTCTAACTTCCTCTGCCAGTACGATGGCTGCATCTTTTTCATCAAAATATAAACTTGTTTCGCAAACACCTTTCTTCAATCCCCAGTACCAGTCGTAGTTTGGAAAGGATGGCTGGGCAGGATTCCCAACAACCAGGCTAATCCACAAACTATCGCCCCCGTTTACTGGTTCCAGATCAACGCTTACAAGCCTTTTTTCGGTAAACTCGGCCATAAAATATTTATCCTGAATACTTTCTAGGATGTTGTCGTAATACTTTTCCGAAGCTTTGGCGATGGTTATACTATCGCCTTCTACCAAAGGAATATCGAGTATGGTATCAAATACAACCATTTCGCCTAAATCGAGATACGCATGGCAGTAGGTTAGGTTGATGGTGGCTTCCCAATCGAGAATGGTAGAGTCGATCTGGAGCAGTTGCTCACTTCCTTTCATGTTCGGGTTTTCACGGTAATGAGCCATCCTGTCTTTAAACTCAAGGATGTGGGCTACCATGGCCTCGGAGGGGTCAACTTCGGGGCTTTGGGTAGTTTGGGTTGAGGTGTCTTTTTTGCACCCGTTCAGCATTATGCCTCCGCTTACCAGTACGGCAGCTCCGGCGGTTAACAGCATGGCCTTTGTAAGGCTTCTTAAATGAAATTTTTTCATGTTTGTTAGTTGATTTTACAGTAATTTTCTTGGGTTTTTTAAATTTTAAAATTCCCGCTTTGTTATTTTGGTACAAACTTAAAAAAAGTAAAATTAAATAAGCAAGGGTAAAATGAATTTTTTTTGAAATTTAGAAACGATCTAAATTACACTCAATTAATTCGCACCAAAAATAGTGGTAGGTTTTTGGGTTCAAAGGCTTATGGCTAATAAGAAAAAAAACGGGTAATAAAACCTCACCAACGACAATGCTCCTTTTGGTACCTGGATTGAAATCCAGGGTTACAATGTCGGTCGTGCCTACGGCACTTTGAAGTGGGGTTTGGGAAGGCTGTGGGCTTTTGGCTCAAGAAATAATGAATGCCAGCCTGTCCGCCTACGGCGTGAAATGATGATTTTAAAACGAAGACACCACTTCGACATTCGTAAATCGTTAATCGGTGTTCTGTGTTCAAAAAAGTTGTATGTCAAAGGAATAATGCATATCGATTTGCAATCTTTCTGCCTTATAAAATGATGATTTTTTATCCCTTCCCGCCGGGTCGGGAAAAAGACAGGACTTCGATTTCAACCCGACGGGTTATGCTCAACCCGGCGGGTGGGGTATTTGATATTCAAAAAATTGCAAATCAATGGAATAATGAATATCGATTAAGTCCATGATTCGTGGCCATTTTTTTTAGCTCTTACGAGGAATTGCGATGCTTCAAAAGCGAGAATCTCCCTTCGCCACTTTGCACATGTTAAAGCGCAGGAAGTATCTGTTCGCCTTGACTTAAGTTATAGCTTCATTTGTGTTTAAACTTATTTTATACGGTGTTTATTCGTAGTTTAACCGTAGTTTAACCGTAAATAATCGTGTAAACTCTATTTTATTTAGGTTTATTTCATGGTTTATTATACTTTTGTCACTAAATGAAATTAGGTATAGCTAAACACAGAAACCATGGCAAGTTCAAATGATGCATTTTTCGGGAAACTTTCAGGAAAAATTGGGAATATTGTAGTTTATCAGATGTATGGTAAAACGGTAATCAGGTCGTTGCCAACAGGGCGCTCAAAAAAAGCTTCTCCCAAACTCGAAGCTAGTCGCACCGATTTTAAAACGGTGGTTAGCTTGCTTCCGGCCTTGAAACATCTACTGGCCTTTGGGTTTGGTTCTCTTGCTGTAAACAGGTCGGCTTATCAGGCTGCGCTATCGGTTAACTTAAAAAGCTATCAGCAGGCTATGGATAAAAGCATTGTCGATTGGCTCATACTGAGTAAAGGTGAACGTGAGCCGGCCATTGATCCTCAAGCTGTGCTAGGCGAGGCCGGAACTATACTTCTCAGCTGGTCTGCCTCGCCCGTCAAGTCGGAGAATTCAACCGACAAATTGGTTGTTTTTCTCCTGTCGGGGCAAGCGCTAAGCAGATCGGTATTTGAAATTACTGATGCCCAACGACACCAAAGTCATGCTTCGGTGCGCATACCTGCTACCTGTCTGGAAAACACAATCGAGGTGTTTGTTTCATTCATCTCCTCCTCCTATCTCGGCAAACAACTGCCCGCAGGCATTTCAAGCAGTTGCCACGCAGGAACGCTTACGATTAAATAAATGCTTTGGTAATCAATAGGCTGTTGGCCTGTGGCTTGTGGCTGTTGGCTCAAGGAATAATGCATATCGATCAACAGCCTGTCCGCCAACGGCATGAAATGATGATTTAAGAACGAGAATCCCACTTCGAAAATTCAAAAATCGGTGTTCGATATTCGGTGTTCAGTAAGGCTTTGGCCGTTAGTCTTGGTTGGTAACAGCTTCCCTACATCACGAACATCACCCTGCCCGCCAACCCCCGGATTGAAATCCGGGGTTACAGGGTCGGTCGTGCCTACGGCACTTTGAAGTGGGGTTTAGGTAGGCTTTTGGCTATAGGCTTGGCTATTGGCTCAATAAATAATGAATATTGAATGATGATTTATTTAATTCAGACCCGTCGGGTTTTTTCAACCCGACGGGTCGGGAAAAACGACAGGACTTCGACTTCGACCCGACGGGTTTTGTCCAACCCGGCGGGTGGGGTGTTCGATGTTCAAAAAATTGCAAATCAATGGAATAATGAATATCGAACACCAAATACCTCTCTATGAAATCCCTAAATCGTTTTTCAACATCAACGGTTCAATCCAAATATTCTATTATTTTTGCTCAATACAGCATGGATTTCGCCAAATGCCGGTGCAATCTTTCATGCCATCGGGGTGTCATTGCTATTTTAATTCACAACTATGGGACATTGTCAGGATAATCTTAAAAATCATTTTGCAGCATTCAGAAAACATATTATCGGGGATAATTTGGTGATCGAGACTCCGTTGGGTAAAAAAAAGATGGTTTATGCCGACTGGATCGCCAGTGGCAGGCTGTATGCTCCGATTGAAAAAATCCTGACTGAAAAAATCGGGCCTTATGTTGCTAACACCCACACCGAAACTACCGAATCGGGTACGATGATGACCAAGGCCTACCATAAAGCCCACCAGATGATTAAACAACATGTAGGGGCTAATCAGGATGATGTAATCATTACCGCCGGATTTGGCATGACCTCGGTGATAAACAAAATGCAACGGATTTTAGGTCTAAGGAGTTGCTCGGTAATCCCCATTAACAAAGAGTGTATTGCCAGCGAAGACCGACCCGTGGTGTTTATCACACACATGGAACACCACAGCAACCACACTTCATGGCTCGAAACCATCGCCGACGTAGTGGTGTTGCAACCCGATGAGTTTAACAACGTGGTGACCGATGAGCTTCGAAAACAATTGGAGAACTATGCCGATCGAAAGATGAAAATTGGATCTTTTACGGCCTGCTCGAATGTTACGGGTGTTGAGCCTCCCTACTACGAATTAGCCGAGATCATGCATGAAAACGGCGGACTGGCTTTCATTGATTTCGCCGGATCAGCACCTTATGTCGACATCAACATGCATCCCGAAAACCCAAAGCAATCGTTGGATGCCATCTTTTTCTCGCCTCACAAGTTTTTGGGAGGACCAGGCAGTTCAGGCGTGGTTGTCTTTAACAAACACCTGTACCAATGTCAGGTCCCGGATCATCCGGGCGGTGGGACAGTTGAATGGACAAATCCCTGGGGTGGCCATAAATACTACGACGACATTGAATTACGCGAAGATGGGGGCACACCGGGTTTTTTACAAGCCATCAAAGCTGCCCTCGCCATCCAGGTAAAAAACCAACTCAACACCAAATGCATGCGTACGCGCGAAAAACAGCTCGTAGCAAGAGCCTTTTCCGGATTCGAGGCTATACCGGGCATCCATATTCTGGCCGACAACGAAAAAGATCGTTTGGGCATTTTTTCGTTCTGGTTCGAAAAAATGCATTTTAACTTAATCGTGAAATTACTCAACGACAGGTTTGGCATTCAAGTGCGCGGCGGATGTGCCTGTGCAGGAACCTACGGACATTTTCTGCTGAACGTTTCGCCTGAAGAATCCTTCCGCATTGTAGAGAAAATTAATAGCGGAAATCTCTCAGAAAAACCAGGTTTTATCAGGGTTTCGCTTCATCCAACCATGACCGATGAAGAACTGGATTTCATTATCGATTCCGTGAAGCAAATCAGCCTCAATTACAGCGTGTGGGCCAACGATTATACCTACGACCAACACACCAACGAATTTCATTTTAAAACGGAGTCAAACAGACATAACGAATTGCTTACCACATGGTTCGACGTTTCGGAGTAAGAAATGAAGCATCGTCGAAATCCATTGGTTGGCCACTAACTCCAGCCGTTATCTGATTTCGGGGTAAAGCCATTTTACAATTACTGCCAGTATCAGACCAAAAAGTCCGAGTAAGGAAAACATCCAGCCCAATGGAGGTTTCTTTTTAACGAAAAAGAAAATTCCCCCCAAGAAAAGCAAACCTGATATGATAAATAAGGATAAAATCATGATCTAAAAATTTGGGTTAAAAGTAGTGAATTATTTGCGTAAGCGTTAAGTTCTATGAAAGAGAACACCTCAAAACGAATAATTCCTATTTTTGCGAATCAGGCGAATTAACGAAAAAAAAAAAGGATTTGAAGCTGTGACCTTTTTTTTAAAATCGATCCCGGATTTATTTGTCTGAATTATTTTAGCGATTTATTTGATAATTAATTACAATAACATGATGATCCAAAAATCTAAAATTATCCTTTTAGCCCTGTGGTTTTTTATGGCAGGAAGCCTGTCGTTGCGTGCCCAAATAAATGAAGTCGCAATAGATTCTTTGGTTGAAACGGCCCTGCAAAAACTTAAGGTGGCGGGAGCTGCCGTGGCCATTGTAAAAGACGGCAAAGTATTGCACAGCAAAGGCTATGGGGTAAAATCGGTTGTCACAGGCGAAAAAGCCGATGCCAATACCTTGTTCGCCATCGCCAGCAACAGCAAGGCGTTTACAACTGCCGCCCTTGCCATCCTGGTTGAAGAAGGTAAAATTTCGTGGCACGACAGGGTTGTGGATCACATTCCGGAGTTTACCATGTACAACCCCTATGTAACCTCAAATTTTCTGATCACTGATTTGTTATCGCACCACAGCGGACTGGGCTTGGGCAATGGCGACCTGATGTTTTTCCCCGACAGTTCGAACTTTACCATCGAAGATGTGCTGAGTTGCTACAGTCACTTCCAACCCCAAATGCCTTTCAGAACGACTTTTGCTTACAACAACCTGCTGTATCTGGTAGCAGGTGAACTGATAAAACGCAAAAGCGGCATGAGTTGGGAAGCTTTTGTACAAGCACGAATACTCGATCCGCTGGGCATGACCCAGTCTTCCCCTGCTCTGTCACAGGTTAAAAATCCACAAAGTCTGGCCTCCCCTCACAATACCAACAAAGGAGAATTGCACGCTTTTGCTAATTATTCTGATATGATCAACGGGGCAGCAGCAGGCATTTACTCTTCTGCCAACGACATGAGTCAATGGATGTTGATGCAGTTAAACGGAGGCAAGTACGGCGACAGCCTGGAGCACAGTATTTTCAACAAAGCAAGCCAGAACGAAATGTGGAAAATATATACCACCACACGCGCTTCTAATAACCCACGTTACAACACCCGGTTTGCCGGATACGGGCTGGGATGGGGATTAAAAGACATGTGCGGGCATCTGACAGCCTCGCATACAGGTGGTCTCCCGGGCATGTTGTCCATTACGATTCTAATTCCTGATCTGAATTTTGGCGTGGCCGTACTCACCAACACCGAACCTGGAGGCGCGGCCCTTTTTATGGCTATCTCACAAACCATTGCCGACAACTATCTGGGGTTAGACGATTTCGGATGGATAGAAAAAAATGCGGCGCGTTTTGAGCACATGGAATTGGCCGACACAATTACCGATCGGGTGTGGGAAAAAGTAAAGCAAAATGCTGACCATAGCCCTGAAACAGCTATTTATACGGGTGTATATGAAGACGATTGGTTTGGGAAAATTGAGGTCTGCAGCGTCGATGGCCAATTGTGGTTCAAATCGTACCGTTCTCCCCGATTGAAGGGTCGTATGCATTTTTATCAGGCTAACACATTTGCAATCCGTTGGGATTACCGCGATATGAATGCGGACGCCTTCGCCACTTTTTCACTGGATGAAAACGGTCGGGCTCAGTCAATTGAAATGAAAGGCATTTCTCCAAACATTGATTTCAGCTTCGACTTCCACGATTTGTCGCTGAAAAGGGTAGAGTAGCCATAAGTTTTTGGACTATTTATCAATCAGAGGTCTTGACCCCCCCAGACCAGAAAGCTCATATCCCCATTCTTTCAACAAAAAAAAGAGACCCCCGAATGAAGGTCTCCTTTAAAAATCCTGATTTTCTGATCGCCGGAATTATAGTTTAATTCGCTTGGTAACAGACTCATTTTGCCGGCTAAGCTGGATGTAATACAGGCCAGGCTGCTTGGCACTTAAGTCAATGGTTGTTTGGTACACGTCACCAACCATCTCGGGTTTGGCGGAAAACACTTTGTCACCAAAATAATTGTATACTGTCACTTTTACTTTTCCTTTATCGGTGGCGGGCATAAATCGCAAAATAACCAACCCGTTCTGGTTGTTGATATCGAGAACATCCAACATCAGCTTATCGGGTTGCTCTTTGATTCCGGCCTCACGTAGCTCCTCTTGACTGACCATACCATGACTTTCGTTTCTGTCGCCGAAAAATTTGTACTCGTAACGCTCAGGTCTGGGAGGAGGAGGTGGAGGGAGGTGCTTCCACCGAAAGCCATCAGGCCCTTTAACCACCTCAACTTCACGTTCAATCTGCTCCCGGTGTTTTTCCAAATCCTTCATCTGGTATTCCAGATTCATGGTAATCTCTTCTATTTCTTCCATACGAAAATCAAATTCCTGTTCTTCTCCTTCTGCATCTATCCACCTAAATCCTTTTTCTTTGCCATTTGGTGAAGTAACAAAAACCTGCTTTCCTTCCTCCTCGCCCGAAAAAATCATGACTTTATAATTTTCCTTTGAAGCATTTCCGCTTTCACCAAACACCTCTACTTTAATGACTTTCGTCGCGTCAACCGAATCATGACCTGTGATTTCATCGATATAAAGCTTGATCTCGCTTTCGGCATCACCCCTTGTTATAAAAGTGGTGTCAGTAACTATGGATTTACCATCGCTGATTTTAACCATTTTAACTTTAACCTCCTTCTTTTCCTCATCCTGTGCCCTACTCAGAAATGGCATTAGCAGCATGAAAATAACCAGATAAAAATAATTTACTCTTTTCATTTTTTTAGCTTTTAAAATTACACGACAAAACTAGACCGCATGCCATTTATAAAAGGTTAAACGCGGTTAAAAAAGGTTAACATGAGGTTAAAGTTTTAACATAATGTACATAGTTTCATTAGCTTTGCTGCAAGAAACAGTATCAATTGAAAAAAAAGTTTAATATCATTTTGGTTCTGATGACCCTGAGTTTAGGGGGCATCATTTTTATCCAAAGTCTCTGGATACAACATGCCATGAACATGGAAGCCTCCCGTTTCGACAAATCGGTACAGGAAGCCTTACTCGAAAGTGTGGAAAGCTGGCAACGATTCGACCGTTTCTCGTTTATCGACAAAAAAATCAATTTACCGCCGCCACCACCACCGAAACAGAACAGACCTGAACGGGCAAAAAGACCAGACAGAGCGAAAACACACAAGTCGCTGATAATTAGCGATACCGCATCGGCAAAAATCATGCAATACCAGTTCGACTACGATGTGCAATGGACACCCGATTCAATCATGGAGACAGAAATACGCCTTCAAACCGATAACAACAAAAGTGTGTTTATGGTAGCACGAAAAGTGGACAGCCTTCGTGTGTTTATGGACGAAATGCAGGTACGCGCCGAGATGGAAAAAGCCCGGCTTATTGAGGAAAAGCTTGACGAGTTTAATGAAAATATGGAAGAATGGGTGGTAGAATACAGTTTCGACATCAATAATATGCTGACCAAACTCCCCACAAAAAAACTCGATACACTCATCAAAAACGAACTAAAAGCGCGTGGCATCACAATTCCTTTTAACTACCAGGTGGAACAAAAGTTTGATGATACCACAGAGATAATTCTGCCATCAGGCAGTCAGGACTTTAACATACAGGACACCTATGAAACAGAACTGTTCCCGGATAATTTTTTCGGAAACAACATCTACCTTCGCGTAAGCTTTCCAGAGAAAAAAAACTTCCTCTATCAATCGATCATCCTTCTTATCGCGGGCAGCATTTTGTTTACCCTGATTATGTTAACTACGTTTTGGTTGACCCTCTATTTTATGGTCAAACAAAAAAAGGTGTCCAGGATAAAAACAGATTTCATCAACAACATGACCCATGAATTTAAAACGCCCATCGCTACGATAGGATTGGCCAGCGATGCGCTGCTGTCGCCCAAGGTTTTTGGAATAGAGGAGCCCACCAGATACTACCTCGACGTGATTAAGCAAGAGAACAAGCGCATGAACAGTCAGGTGGAAAAAGTTTTGCAGATGGCACTGATCGAAAAAGGAAGCCTGCAATTTGATAATGAATGGGTGGACGCCCACCAGATTATTGAGCATACGGCTGATATGATGCAAATCGCTGCTCAACAAAAGTCCGGACGCATAACCACTGTACTCCGTGCCAATTGCTCAGTTTTACTGACCGATGAAATCCATTTTACCAACCTGATGAACAACTTGCTCGACAACGCCATAAAGTATTGTGAAAACAATCCGGAAATTGTTATCGAAACCTTTAATCAGCAGGAGAACCTGATTATCCGCGTTGCTGATAATGGCATTGGCATGAGTAAGGAGGTCATGCGTCATATTTTTGATCAGTTCTATCGCAAGCCAACCGGAAACATTCACAATGTGAAAGGTTTCGGACTTGGGCTCAGCTATGTAAGAGCTGTTGTAAATGCCATGAACGGCCACATCCGGGTTGAAAGCGAACCGGGACATGGCAGCGTGTTTACCCTAACTTTTAAATGCCACAAAAATGAATAACCATACCAGAATACTCCTTGTTGAAGACGATCTGAATTTCGGAGCTGTGCTTAAAAGTTACCTCGAACTCAATGATTTTGAACTTATCTGGGTTTCAGATGGTGCAAAAGCCGGTGAAGTCTTTAGGCAGGACAAGTTCAACCTGGTGCTCCTCGACGTCATGCTGCCCAACATCGATGGCTTTTCGATAGCAAGAGAAATCCGGGCTTCCGAAAAGCAGGTGCCCATCATATTTATTACGGCCAAAACCCTGCGCGAAGACATTGTTATGGGATATAAAACTGGTGCTGATGACTACATCACCAAACCTTTCGACTCAGAGATTCTGTTATATAAAATCAAAGCCGTTCTTAACCGACATAATCACAACGGGTTTAAAGAAAAAGATACCACCGAACTGGGCCTGTTTATTTTTGATTTCAGATCACGTTCGCTTACCAATACTAAACTGGGTAAAAAACAATCACTCACGCCAAAAGAAAGCGAATTACTAAAAATGCTACTGGAAAAACAGGGAGAACTATTGCTCAAGGTCGATGCACTGAATAAAATTTGGGGTGATGCAAACTATTTTACAACCCGAAGCATGGATGTGTATATAACAAAATTGAGAAAGCACCTGAGCGCTGACCCTACCATTCAAATTGTCACCATGCACGGTGATGGATACCGCCTGGTAAAAGGCTAAGAAAGGGAGCTATACAAAGTATTTTAATTATAAAGCCATGACTGAAAAAGCGACCTGTGAATCCATGAATTACCATTCCGGAAAAGGCGTTGGCAAGCACAAATTAATCATCAACTTGCTTGTTTTAAGTTCATTGTTGGTACTGAGTGGTAATGCTCAGGAAGTTAAACAAATAGAAATAGGGAATCCAATTTGGATGGCTGAAAATCTGGCCGTCGACACGGGAGATTTTGCAACTTTGATAACTGACAGCACAACCATGACCAGGCAATATCTGTATAGTTGGGAGACGGCACTTAAAGCCTGTCCTCATGGGTTCAGGCTGCCAAAGGATGCTGAATGGGACAGTCTAACGGCCTTCTTTGGCGGACACAAGAAAGCCGGAATTCATCTTATCGGCAGTGGAGAGGGCAGATTTAACGCCAGCCTTGCCGGAAATTACCTGCCTAGCGGAGGGTTTTTCAGTTATATAAACGACTACGGCTATTATTGGACCGCAGACAAATTCAACAAAAAAAGCGTTTGGATAAGGGTATTGGGAGCTCATCAAACCAACATCATGCGTACCACCATCCCAAGTCATTTTTACCTGAGTGTTAGATGTATAAAGGACTAAATCTCAGAACAACCAGTTATATCTTCGGACAAAAAGCTACAAACCAAGGGTTTAGCAAATCCCGCTTATTGTATGTCAGTGCTTCGTCCGGGTAATCAGCCTTCATCACACGACCTCCGGCAGCCAGAATAATGGCGTGACCTGCAGCCACATCCCACTCGCTGGTAGGCCCAAAACGCGGATAAACGTCGGCCGTACCTTCAGCAATCAGGCATAACTTGAGTGAACTTCCTTTGGATATGAGGTCAACCGACCCATGATCAAGCCTTATTCTATCAATATAAGCCTCTGTTTCCGGGTTCAAATGTGAACGGCTGGCGACCACGCCAAAATAAGACTTTGATGCGGCAAGTGGCAACCTTGTGGCATAATTTTCGGGGTCATCAACAGGCCAATTAATGGAAGCCCGTTCAACGCGATAGGAACCTTTTTCCAGATCACCAAAATACAACACATCGGTAACCGGCACATAAATTACACCCAAAACAGGACTCCCCTCCCTAACCAAAGCGATATTTACCGTAAACTCATCATTCTTCTTTACAAACTCTTTGGTACCATCGAGCGGATCAACAATCCACAAGGTTGGCCAGGGGGCACGCTCCTCATAAGGAATATTCCGGCCCTCTTCGCTGAGAACAGGAATCGATGTTGATGACAACCTGGCCGAAATAATGTCGTGGGCACGCCTGTCGGCCAGCGTTAGTGGAGATTCATCAGCTTTGAATTCCACCTTAAAATCAGTATGGTATATTTCAAGAATAGCCTTCCCCGCTTCAATGGAGGCGGAAATAGCTATAGAAAGAGGACTTTTCATCAGTCAGACAAGGTTTTTATTGGTTAAACTCATGCAACAACATGTCAATACCTGCAAATATTTTTACACTTACCAGATCGTCAGGCAGTGTTAATTCGTGGGTTCGTCTTCCCAGCAACCACAATGCATCAGGCCGGTTGGTGAGTATAAGCTGGTTAAAGCGCATCACATAATCCATACATTTCTCTACTTCAGGCTCAACCGTGAAATAGCTGATAAAGGTAATAGAATTGAACTTTTGCTGCAGCGAAACCAGGTTCTCCACTGGCACACTCTGGCCCAAGAAAACCGAATGAAAACCCCTGAGCAACAATGCATAATGCACATACAACAAGCCGAAATCATGAATTTCATTTAATGGCAGAAACAAAACATAGGTTTGGTCGGTAAAGCGTGCGGGCAGCTGTTGTACACGATCAATATTCAACAGGAGTTTTTGCTTAATCAAATGAGTAATAAAGTGCTCATGAGCCGGAGTAATGGTATCCGACTGCCATTGAAGTCCCAGGTCCTGTAAAAAAGGAATAAAAATGTCGACATATACCTCGTTGAAAGACCTGCCTTCGAGCATGCGGTGATAGGATTGCTCAAACAAAGGTTGGTCGTAATTGAGCATGGAAAGCTTCAAGGAAGCGACAAAATGATCTAAATCATCCCCCTTGGCTAAAAACTCACGAACTTTCGACTGAAGCTGTTCGGGAGTAAAAGAGGCAATCCTGGAGATTTTAAATCCCTTGTTATATAACAAGGTAACGTTAAGCAACTTCTTCAGGTTTTCCTCATCGTAGAATCTGATATTCGAATCGGTACGGTTGGGCTCAAGCAAAGCATATCGTTTTTCCCAAATTCTGATGGTGTGGGCCTTGACCCCAGATAAGTTCTCCAAATCTTTTATGGAAAACAAAGTAGAAATATTGTTCATCATTTTAAGCAAGAAGATTAAACAGACAAATTCATTGGCAAATGTACATAAACAAAATCAACTACACGGAAATAGGCAAAATATCTATTCTTTGTTTAATATATTTACCTTTTTATTAATCATTTAAGAAATCAATATCCGTTTATAGGGTTATCACAAATATATTTGTTTAATATTTTTGTATTTTTTTTAAACATTTACTTGACTTTTGTATTTTTTTGTTTATCTTTGCTGAAAATTTGTTAAACACTAAATCTTTTGCTATGAAAACCAGATTCACTTTACTAACCGTTTTAATCGCACTATTTGCGATATCAGCTCAAAGCCAGACTGCCCGCGTGCAGGCCATCCACAATTGCCCCGATCCGGCGGCTGCCACCGTTGATCTGTGGATTAACGACCAACTGCTTATTGACGATTTCAGCTACAAAGCTGCATCACCTTATATAGATGCGCCTGCGGGTTCCTCCTTCGATTTGTCGATTTGCACTCCGGGCTCCACCGACACCATTGGTGCAATTTTCAAAAAGTCGTTTTTATTGGACGAAAACATGACCTACACCGTAGTCGCCGGCGGTGGACTCAACGAAACAGGGGCTACTGCGTTCGACTTACGTGCCTATATTGGACAAGAACAAGCCTCAAATCAGGGAGCTAACGAAGTTAGCCTGAACATTATCCATGGAGCATACGACGCACCTGTGGTTGACATTTATGAAGTCCAGATACCCGCCGGCGAATTAGTTCCTGATCTCGGATTTGGTGAGGACATTGGCTCCTATGTCAATTTACCGGCCACCGACTTCGATATTCAAATCAGAACACAGGCAGGAATTGCCGCTGCTGAATTTGATGTGAACGTCACCGATTTCGCCGACAACGCTATCACCGTATTGGCTACAGGCTTTCTTGACCCGGAAAATGCCGTTGGTGATGAACCTTTTGGACTTATCGCAGCTTTTCCTGATGGCCTCGTAGCTCAGCTTCCGGGAAAAAGCATCACTCCTGCACGCCTTCAGGTTATACACAACAGTGCCGCTACCGATGCTGGTTCTGTAGACATCTGGCTTAACGATGCACCACTGTTAAACGATTTTATGTTCAGAACGGCATCCCCTTTTATCGATGCTCCGGCAGGAACTTACTTCGATGTATCAGTTGCGCTTCCTGGCAGTACCGATACGGTAAACGCCTTGTTTCGGCAAACTTTTTTACTCGAAAGCAGCAAGACTTATATCGTGATAGCCAGCGGAACAGTGGGGTCGGGCATGTACTCTCCCAACACACCTTTTACACTGGAAGTGATTGCCGAAGCCAAAGAAATGTCGTCAACATCAGGCAATGTAGACGTGCTGGTGTGGCATGGAGCCACCGATGCACCGACTGTTGACGTGGTAGAAACGCTTGTTGGAGCAGGTACAATTGTTGACAACCTGTCGTATGGCGAATATCAGGGATACCTGGATTTACCTGCCACCGCTTTCATCCTCGACATCAGAGACGAAACGGGCACACAAACTGTGGCATCTTATGCCGCCGACATAAGTAGTCTTCAAGATCAGGCAATTACCATCATAGCCTCCGGATTCTTAAGCCCGGCAGCCAACAACAATGGTCCGGCATTTGGTTTGTGGGTTGCACTGCCTTCAGGTGGAGAATTGTTGGAGTTAGGCAATGTAACTTCAGTGGGTGAATCATCTATGTTTGACGCTATGCGTGTTTTTCCCAACCCTTCGTCAAACAACTTTTATCTCACCCTCCAGAGTGAGTCAAGCACTACCATCAACTATCAAATCACAGACCTGATGGGCAAGAAATACATTTTTGGAAACGAAAGACTGCAAGAAGGAAATAATCAATTGGTCTTTGATGCCGAGAATCTCAGCCCGGGATTTTACAACCTTACCCTTTTCAACTTCAGCGGACAAACCAGCGCATTCAAACTGATCAAGCAATAACTTTTGAACACACCTACACAAAAAAAGCCGATCCACTAAGGGTCGGCTTTTTTTTTTGGAATATATGATTAGTTCCTTATTTCTTTTTGGCCGCTATTTCAGTCGAACGATTTTTTCTACTCCCTGTACTTTTCCAAGTTTATGAATAAGCTGATCCAAGTGCTCGTTGTCACGAACATGGACCGATATACGTCCCTCGAACTGCTTTCCCTTTGTTTGGAAATTGACCGAGCGCATATTCACTCTGAGGTCATCCGTAATCACTTTTGTGATAGCCCCCACAACGCCCAGCTCATCCTTTCCGGTGATTTTAAGATTCGCCAACCAATGTTTTGGCTGGGATGAGCTAATCCATTTCACTTCCATCACACGGTAAGCGTAATGACTGAGCAAGCGTGCCGCATTCGGGCAATTTTTGCGGTGAATAGTAATACCACCTTGCGTAGTAATAAAGCCAAAAACCTTATCTCCCGGGATTGGCGTACAACATTTAGCCAATCTATACTCCACATTTTTAAGGTTTTCGCCAATATACAGCACATCTTCTGACTCGTCATCAGGAGAATAGCTTTTGGAGTCACCTTTGATCTCCTGGTTTACTTCCCGATCCTGAATCTTCTCATCCTGCTGTGATTCAACAAATCGCAAGGCCACAATCTTTACATCCGCCAAATCGATTTTTTGTACAGCAAACAGATAATACAAATCCACACCGGCATCCACTTTGTAGTGCTTTACGAGGTGACTTATTAACAGATCGGAGTTTTTTATCTTCCAGTTTTTAAGCTTACGGACCAGAATTTCCTTGCCTAAATCGGCTACCTTATACTTTTCCTCTTTAAGGGCACGTTTGATTCGTGTACGGGCTTTTTCGGTAGCCACAAACGAAAGCCAATCGAGTTTTGGTTTTTGGTTTTTTGAGGTAATGACGTCAATGCGGTCGCCATTTCGCAGCACATACCTTATGGGCATGACTTTTTCGTTGACCTTGGCACCACGGCAGGTAGAGCCCACATCGGTATGGATTCCAAAAGCAAAATCGAGAATTGTCGAACCAGAGGGGAACTGTTTCAAATCGCCTTTTGGCGTGAACACGAACACACTTTGCTGTTTGGATTTTGTGGCACTGCGATATGAATCATCGTGTTTGGGCTGGTTTGGGTTTTCCAGAATATCACGCACCTGCGATAACCAGTCCTCGGTATTTTTGCGGTTCATGACCCCTTTGTACTGCCAATGGGCTGCCTGGCCTTTTTCCGCTACTTCATCCATCCTCACCGACCTGATCTGAACCTCAACCCACCTATTGTCGAGGCCAAGCACTGTAGTATGCAGTGATTCATACCCTGTTGACTTGGGGACAGTTACCCAGTCGCGTAACCGTTTGGGGTTGGGCTGGTAAATATTGGTGACCACCGAATAGGCACGCCAACAATCTTCGAGCTCCGACTTAGCCTTGCTGTTGATGATAATTCGTACAGCAAACAAGTCGAACACCTCCTCAAAATCAACCTGTTGATTTTTCATCTTGGCCCAAACCGACGGAATAGACTTTGCCCGCCATTTTATGGAAAAATCAAAGCCCAGACGGTGCATTTCCCGCTCGATAGGCCGGACAAAATCTTTAATGTATACCTCACGTTTGGTTTTGGTTTGTTGCAACTGGTTTTCAATCTGACGATAGATATCAGGATGTTCAAAGAGCATTACTTGCTCCTCGAACTCAGCTTTTACACGATACAAACCCAAACGGTGAGCCATCGGGGCATACAGGTATTTCACCTCATCATGAACCAGCTGCTCTCTGCCCTTTATCCATTCAGGATGACGGATATCGCTAAGTCGGTGTGCCAACCTGATCAGGATAACACGCATGTCGTCGACGATCGACAAAAACAAAGTACGGAAAGTCTCCGACTGCAAGGAAATTCGCTCGGTGGCCAGGTTACTGATTTTAACAAAACCTTCAAGAATATCCGCCACTTGATCGCCAAAATCGGCACGAATTTGCTTAATTCCATAATCCCCATCGGGGTTAATACTATGCAACAGACTGCAAATGACCGAAGTAGGGCCGAGACCGATTTCACGCACTGCAATTTCAGCTATATCCAAATTACGTTCGATCAGCGACTTGCCGTCAGGGGTAAGCTTATCACCGTAACATTTTTCAGCTATAAAGAAAGCCTTTTTTATGCTTTCAGCATCATCATGCGATACTTTCAAAGCAGACTGACCAAAAAGATTTTCCAGCTGAATTAGATATTCCTGTGTGGTTTTTTGCATGAAACGAGGTCGTAAACTAACTTTAAGATGAAGGGCAGGAAAAGAAAAAACCGCGCAGGAACTTTATCCATTCCTGCGCAGTGTGTTGCACCTATTTATTGGATGAGTCACCCTCTATACCAGGGTTCTCGGCGATCGATTCGCGCATGTTGGTATCGGCCTGGATATTTTTATACCGGTAATAGTCCATAATACCCAGATTTCCATTTCTGAAGGCTTCCGCAATAGCCATGGGGATTTGGGCTTCTGCCTGAATAACATTGGCGCGAGCTTCCTGCGCTTTGGCTTTCATTTCCTGCTCGCTAGCCACAGCCATAGCACGGCGTTCTTCCGCTTTAGCCTGAGCAATGTTTTTATCGGCATTGGCCTGATCTATTTGCAGTTCTGCTCCAATATTCTTTCCTATATCGATATCGGCGATATCGATAGACAGAATTTCAAAGGCAGTTCCGCTGTCGAGTCCCTTATTAAGCACCACCTTGGAGATGCTGTCAGGATTTTCGAGCACTGATTTATGCGAGTTGGCCGATCCGATAGATGACACAATCCCCTCACCTACACGGGCAAGGACAGTTTCTTCACCTGCTCCCCCGACCAATTGCTTGATGTTGGCACGCACAGTTACCCTGGCGATGGCAATCAGCTGGATACCATCTTTTGCCACGGCGGCCACACGTTTGGTGTCAATAACTTTCGGGTTAACCGACATTTGAACAGCTTCAAGCACATCACGTCCGGCCAGGTCAATGGCCGTGGCGGTTTTAAAATCGAGGGCGATGTTGGCTTTCTCAGCCGAGATTAAAGCGTTCACCACTTTCTGCACCCGGCCACCGGCCAGATAATGCGCTTCCAGGTCATCGCGTTGTAAACGCAAGCCTGCTTTGGTTGAGGTAATCAGGCTGTTGACGATAATGCTGGGTGGCACTTTCCGCCAACGCATCAGCACCAGCTGTAGAAGGGAAATTCTTACGTCAGAAACGAGTGCTGTAAACCACAGGCCTACAGGGATAAAATAGAGTAAAATCCACAGTAAAAATATAACTCCTACTCCTAAAGCTACATATACATACATACCATCCATAACGATAAATTAAATTTGTTTAACAATGATTTTATTTCCTTCAATATGAATTATTTCGACCTCTTTTTTAGGTTCGATAAACTGCGATTGGGTAGTGACTTCAAGCAATTGGTCATTAAATTCGACAGTGCCCACAGGAGCGCAACGGGAGATTGTAATTCCCCGATCGCCCACCTGAACATTTGAATCAATGTTCTGTCCGGCCTTTCCTGAAATCTCAGTTGTAAGCGCGGCTTTTTTCCAGGTTTTCGATCGCAAGGCCACCACAATCCCGACCAGATTAACAGCCAGAGTTGCCGAAAGCACCCAGTGGCCGGCCACCATTCCCTGATCACGGTAAGCGATCCAAACACCAACAGCCATCAAGGCAAAGCCTAAAACCCCGGCCACACCCGTTCCGGGTATCACAAGAATTTCGAGCAGCAGCATTAAAAACCCAATTACGACAAGCACCAGTATTATTGACCACATATTCTATATTCTAGTTAAATCAAATTAAATCACTTAAACCACCTCAGCTGTCAGATCCCTGAAATCGAGCTCACGTTTCATTGTGCTCAACAGCGACAAGGTACCCTTCTTTACGGGGCATTTCCCTTTATAATGCGCTATTAAAGCGCAATTTTCGGCCTGCATAAAGTCGTGGCCACAAACTTCTACCAAGGCTTCAATCACGTAGTTAAAGGTATTGAAGTCGTCGTTAAAAAGGATCAGATCGTGTAATATATCCTCTTTTGATGAAGTCTTTGAACTTGTAACCGATTTTTCTTTTGTTCCCATAACAACACAAACTGAAAGGTACAAAGTTAAAATAATTAAACCTTAGTTTATCATTTGTGATTCATTTTCCTTAATTTTAACGCTGATCATGTTTAAAACTTTGTAATCAGATGGCCGGAAGGTAGATGGAGAAGGTTGTTCCCTCACCCACCACCGAATCCACTTTGATGTCGAAACCATGCGCATCGAGAATCTTTTTCACGATTCCCATACCCAATCCTGTTCCCTTTTCGCCTTTAGTGCCCAATGTGCTCTGCCTGACAAACCCCTGAAATAGCTGATCAGCCACCTCCTTTGACATACCTACACCTGAATCGGCAAGGCTAAGCACATAAAAACCTTCACCCTTTTTTGCGCTTACGGTCAGTTTGCCACCTTCGGCAGTGAATTTTAAAGCATTCGCAACCAGGTTATTCAACACCTGGGCGAACAAAGTTGTATCCACTTCCACTAAAAAACCGGAAGGCACCTCCACCTGCATTTCAATGTGTTTTTCTTTCAATTTGGGTTGTGCAGTACGCTCAGCCTGGGTAACCAATTCTAAAAGCTGAATTCTCGAAGTTACGAGTGTAAAATTCCCCAACTCCAGATTCGACCAGTTATAGAGTTTGTCGTTATAATCGAGCAACCTCAGCATTTCCTGTTGGATATTGTTCAACATTTCGCGATTGAAATCGGAAATTTGAGCCAGAAAACCTTCGTCTGCATTCAGCATCTGGGCAATAGACAAAACCGATGCAACGGGTGAGCGCAAATCGTGTGAAACAATGGAAACGAATTTATCTTTGTAATCCAGCAGATCTTTTAGTTTTCGTTCAGCCTTGGCCAGCTTCTCAAAGGCCAGACTTTGCTCACGGGCACGCTGCATTACCTCCATTTCGCCGTCAAACTCCTGGTAAAGCGGACGAATCATTAGGTAGCCAACACCATTAAAATTAATGGCATAGGCATTTAAGTACAAGTTATTGCCGCTCTGAGCATTTTCGCTCCACACGCCCGATTTAAAATTACCGTTGCGTTGTTTGTCCCAAAAAGCATTGGCTTCAGGCAAAAACACTTCCATAAACGGAAACATGTCGGCAAGCTGTATACGGCCTTTGATTCGTCCCTCAACAGACGAAAGTGTTTGAAACCAATGTGGGAGCTCACCAACAACAGAGAAAAGTCCGTCGGATTGTGGCTTAAAAGTAGCCAGATCCAACAAGTGCAATGCCCCAAATGGATTATCAGAATTCGATTTGGCCGCCGATAATTTACTTTCGTTTAATCTTTGTAAAAAATCGCGAATGCCCTCAACCTCTTTGGTTTGGTTGACAAAAAAGATCCAAAACTCATTCAGTTCTTCATCCTCCACAATATGAATGTCGGCTATACATTCACTGTGCATTTCGATACGCGACAACACCATCGGGCTAACCAATGGCGGGATCATACCAAACAGAGCAGCCACCTGATCCGACAAATCCTCATTTATCATCAAAGCCTCACTGAGATAATCGGCAGGATCGCCATGCCACCCCAGCACAACTCCTTCGGCGGAGGTTTTTACAATCAGTATCCCTGTATAGGGCGGTACTTGATCAACAAGATATTTCAAAATGTTTTCCGGAAGATTCCTTAGCATAATTTATTACTTTAACATCAAGGCGGCGATGTGGTTAAAAGCCTCATTTACCGACAAATTATCTTTTGCACTGGTTTCGATCACCTCAAATCCCATTGTTCTTATTTCATTAATCTGGTTTTCAGTAATTTCCCATTCAGATTTTATATCGGCTTTGTTGAAAAGAAAAACACATGAGGCGGCAGGAGCCGCTGATTGCGCCAATTTTAACAATTCCAACCCTACCGCGAAGGTCTCGGCACGTGTTCCATCAATTACAATGAAATACCCGGATGAACCAACTACATAAGAAGACTTAACCTTCTGAAAATCATCTTCACCATGGATATCCCACAACAACAAATCGACCTCAGTTTGATTCACCATAACTGTTTTTTTATCAATTTTTACTCCGATGGTGGTCTGGTATTTTTCGGAGAAAATACTTTTAACATAGCGCTGAACTAAACTTGTTTTGCCAACAGCAAACGCGCCGAGCATACATACTTTTTTCTTTATCATAATGAAGCAGGAGTAACATATTTAACCTTAAAAGACACGGAACGCACCGGAAGTCCGTCGTTTGCATCTTCAATAAAAACCACTTTTGGTATCAACACCTCCACAGGAATCCCGGCTGCGATCATAAAATCAATAAAACGGTCGGCGCGCTGTTGCGCTTTAGCTGAGTTAGCTTCAGGATTTCCACTGAAACTAGTATGCGAAATGATTTCGATGGCAGGGATAGAATCCTGATTAAAGTCGAAATTGAGCACTGTTTTCACCTCGGTAATGAGCAGATCAAAATCTTCTTTTTGCAAACTATCTAGTTGCACTTCCCCAAACTCAAAAACAAAATAATAGTTTTCTATCGCCAGAACACTTCGTTCCAGCTGCTCCATCATTGGCTCAGGTTGGTGCCTGGAATGAATTACATTTCCCTGCATCTGAAAAAAAGAAACTCCGGTTATAGCCATGGCCCGGTTTTCAGCAAACCTTATCCACTCTCCATCTGCATTTCCGGTAGCCAACAAAGTGTCACCTTTAACCGAAAGTGTTATGGAATCAGGAGGAGTCAGCAACCGATTGGCTCTTTTCAGCACAATTTGCTTGTCGAGAGAAATAAATTCTTCCATCTGAAAACGAACAGCATCGCTATCAAAACCCTGGTTTAAAACGAGGGAATTGAAATCACCCACCTCAGGATCAGTCATCCCCTCTACAATAAAAAGACCGTCCTGTTTATAGCTATCAGTCACCAGCACGCCGGGTAGACTATTGATTGTCTTGATCAAATGATCGAATCTCTGGTTTTCATCAACCCCCATGTAAATCCAATACCCAAGAGCAACAAGTAAAGCAGCCAAAATTGCCGTGAGTGCATAGGGTGGTTTCTTTTTTACCTCCTTTTTTTCTTTTAAAAGGCAGTTTTGCAAAAAGCGGTCCTTGATGTTAAACACCTCGGTATCACCCTGAAAATTATTTAACTCATAACTTAAATTTACATGAATGGCCTCCATGGCCTCTTTCATGATCAGCCTTAATTCTCCGGGTGCATTTCCTTCTACAGTGGCGGCAATAATGGCATGAGGCCCTTGTTCCATCCAGATATTAAAATTCCCCACCTTGATGGTATCCAGCCCCTCGTCGCTTCCGCGCTGAAAGGAGTCCTGAACAAAGTCCTTAATTGCTGACAGCATCGATGAGACCATGTCGGCATCGCTGGTTTGCTGTAAATCAGCATCCTGAACCTGGTGCAACAGCAAACCGGTACTTTTATGTATTAAAAATACCTGATTTACTTTAAAAACGTAGGCGTGCGACAACACAATTTCAGCATATTTTCGACCACTAAAAAGTGCCTGCAACCGCCATCCCATGCGCTTCAGCGAAAACCCATACTCCAACGAGGTGTTCAGCGTATCTACCATTTTGGTGATGTCCTCGGCCACAGCTTTTCGAATGGCCGGCATCATAATCGGGAAAAGTATATTGGCCAGAGAGCGTGGGTTTTGCTTCACACTCTGCTCAAGCACCTGCTCAACTAGCCCCCGCAACGACTCGATATCAATTTCTCCTTTGTCGAATAATTTTTTGATGGATAAAGGCAACAGCAAACTAATCTCTTCAGAAAAAAGTTCAGGATTTTGCACCAGATCGCTCAGCCGCTGAAATTCCTCTTTGTCGAGCCCTGTGATAGCGCGACGCAGCTCTGTCATTTGTCCGGCAGACATCGGATTAATACCTACCGATCGCTTAACACCTTCACTCATCCTCTTCCCCTTTTAAAAGTTCCATGGCCAGCTGGTTTAAAACAGCCGACAACCGTTTTTTGTCTACCGAAGTGTTTTGCAACCTGGTCAGCTTCAATTCCACTTCAGCCAACATCGTTGACTGTTCATTAACAAGCTGCCTGTTCTGTTCGATGAGCGTATTCAAACCAGCAACTTCTTCTCCAAGTTTGGCAGATATTCTTTCAAAAGAAGACTCCATGGCAAGCCTCAGCTCCTGTAAACTGTTAGCAGCAGAAGTGACACGACCCGAAAGTTCTGTGGTTTGTTTTAAAAGCTCATCAGTAAGATTTTGAAGATCAAGCTGGTGCTGATCCTGCAAGTGCTGAATAGTATTTTCAAGGCTTTGTAATGAAGCAGACACCTCGTCCTTCGTCTTGAGCAAGTCGTTTTCGAAATTCTCAAGTTGCGAACCCAGCAGTATCTCACGGATACGGGAGAGGTTTTCAGCATCGTTGGCTGTAGTAGTCATAGATTAGTCGTTTATGTTATCGTGCACACTGATATCGGGGAGAACACCGATAACTTTGAGGGCAAATATAATATAAGTTCGTTCTGATTCCAAAAATTTAAAAACAGGAAGCAAATCGCTGAACACGCTGTAATTTAATCTTTACCCCCATGCTGACTACCTGAGAATTGGAAATGAAACCTGCTTCAACCGAATTTATACTAAGGCGTATTGATTTTCGTTTAAGGGATTGACAATAAGTTTCTATTTTTGTGGAATGAAATGGAATAAAAATATCGCCCATCGGCTTTGTATTACGTTTTTGCTCAGCACACTTGTCTTTGTTATTCAGGGATGCAGCTCGGAGCGAAAGTTGGCTATGTCGTACACTCAGAAAGCAAAGGCAACAAAAATAATGGTGTTACAACCGGATAAATTATTTAAAATCAACCAGAAAGTATACCTCCTCGACTCGCTTGGGCCCGTTGAGGAAGAACGCAAGGCGGAAGTATTGCTGAACAACAGCCTGTATCTAAAACACCTCAACGACTCCCTGTTCATGGCCAATTACATGTTGGGCTACACCAAAGAGTTAACCAAATTCGGATTTCAGGTTTTTACCGAAAACCAAATGCAGGCCTTCATGAATATCGACACGAATGCTGTTCAAATAACGGTGGCCCAAATAGAACTGGAAGAAACCATTTATACTTTTCGTGATGAAACCCAGTTGTTTGGGCAGACCTATTACCACGACCACAACCTAAATGCCGTTTATGTGAATTCCTGGTTTGAGATCATGCCGATTAATGACATCCACGCTAAGCCGCTCATCCAATTTGCAACAGATATGCTTGTTGATGAGGTTGTTGGCGCTTTCGACTATGACCAGTTCTCAGGTCAAATGCGGTATATGTTCAACACCGACACCATCAGTACAGCCATGCTTTACGAGTTTGCGTACGATTTGGGCAGGGTTTACGCGGGTTACACCTTCGATCTGCTGTTGAACAGCGAGTTGGATAAAAATCTCCCGCAAGATAAGCGTAGTGAACGCTATTGGAGATACGATCCGTACAGCAAGACTTTTTTTCTGGCAGGCGAGGACCGTTTTATCACACTTGACGAATAACCGGGACAGGCTCTTTCTGTCCGTTATCAGATTTTCTAATCCTAACGAAAAGTGCTACGGGCATACGGAGTCAGGCTTTGAGAAGCAAAATCCCCCTCCAGAAACTTGAAATATCCAGCCACGGCAATCATGGCTGCATTATCGGTAGTGAATTTCCTTGCCGGCAAAAACACCTCCCAACCCTCCGATTCGGCCATCAGTGTAACAGCCTCACGCAAGCCACTGTTGGCACTTACGCCACCGGCAATAGCAATTTGCTTAATTCCGGTTTCTTGGGCGGCAAGTTTCAATTTCTTCAACAGAATGTCAATGATAGTTTGTTGCAGTGAAGCTGCTAAGTCAGGCAGGTTGTTTTGAATAAATGCCTCATCTTTTTTCAGATTATCGCGTAAAAAGTAAAGGAAAGAAGTTTTTAATCCGCTAAAACTATAATCCAGCCCTGGTATTCTGGGTTCAGCAAATTTAAAAGCGTCCGGATTGCCGATTTTTGCGAGTCTGTCAATTTCCGGCCCACCGGGATAGGGCAGCCCCATAATTTTGGCCGCCTTGTCGAAAGCCTCGCCGGCAGCATCATCAATGGTTTCGCCAATAATCTGCATGGCAGCCGGACTCAGCACTTTTACAATTTGGGTATGACCACCAGATACGGTTAAGCACAGAAAAGGGAATTCAGGCTGTCGGTCTTCAGGCGATTCCAGCAGAAAATGACTTAAAACATGGGCTTTCAGGTGGTCGACTTCAATAATTGGAATGCCCAGAGCCAAAGCAAAGGATTTGGCAAAGGAAGTACCTACGAGCAACGAGCCCAACAAGCCCGGTCCCCGTGTAAAAGCTACGGCATTCAATTGATTTTTGCTTATCTTTGCCTCCTTCAGCGCCACCTCAACAACTGGGATAATATTCTGTTGATGAGCACGTGAAGCCAGCTCGGGAACCACACCGCCATAAGCGCTGTGAACATGCTGATTGGCGATTACCGTCGACAAAACCCGAGTGTTGTTTAATATGGCTGCTGAAGTGTCATCACAAGATGATTCGATGCCTAATATATACGTCATTTGATCTGATTACAATTGAGCAAAAGTATAAAAAAAAGGATTGGAAATATAGCACTGAACCTGGTACTGGTTTTGCTTACCATACCTGTGGCTCTGTCTATCATATTTAAAAATCCTGTTACACAAACCCTTTCGGCAAAGCTTGTAACAGGGTTTGTTAACAAACAATTCGGGCAAAATTTTGAAATCGAGAAAATTGAACTGAGCCTTTTGCACGGCATAAAAATTCAAGGACTAAGGGTGCGCGACAAAAAAGGCAATGTGCTCATCGGCATGGATCAGCTTACTACGCGTCCCGTTTTTGCTGATATTCTCAACAACAAACTATACTTTAAAAACGCCACCCTGCATGGCGCAGTATTCAACATGGGAAGCTATACCGGCGACACTACGTCTAATCTGAACACCCTGATCGCAGGATTCTCTTCGGGCAACTCATCCGAAAGCTCAGGAGGAACTGATTTCAAAATTTCTATTGGCAAGGTAAAACTGATCGACTCTCATTTCAGGCTTTTCAACGAAGAGTTCATCGAAGACAAAGACATGGAGATGGATTACAACAACATCATAGTCGACAGCATCAACCTCGAATTGACACAATTCGACATCATCGGTGATTCGCTTCACTTTTTTATACAAAGCCTAAGTGCTTACGAAAAATCAGGCATCAAAGTAAACAGCATGTCCACCGACTTCTACCTGAGCAACAGAGGGCTTATTGCTAAAGACGCCCAAATCTCTCTCGGCGAATCCTTCATCGATGCTGACATAGGACTGCACACCAAAAGCTGGCAGACTTACCAATATTATATCGACTCAGTTATCATGACCGGACAGTTCAGACCTACCACGATGAACATGGCCGACATCGGGAATTTTGCAGACATAATGTATCAAATGCCTAACACCATAGGTCTTACGGGCTATGTAGAAGGAACTGTGGCCAACCTGACGGGGGAGGACATTAAAATAAAATACAGATCGAACACCCGAATTGCAGGCAATTTTTCGATTAGAGGACTGCCGGATTTTTTTGCTTCCACCATGACGGGTGAAAAACTAGACATCCAACTTACCACAGCAGATTTAAAAACTTTTCGTCTGCCTATTTCTGAAAAGACTGTCGATTTTACCGGGCTATATCCTGCCAAAGCACGCCTGCGCTTAACGGGAACCTTCAAAGGGATGTACGAAGACTTTAATACCAAAGTGAAAATTTCATCAGTTTTCGGAGACTTGGCGGCACAACTGGACTTTGCCTACCGGGAAAACGACACACTGGGTTTTAAGGTCAGTCTGGAAACAAATCAATTGGATCTGGGAAGTATTCTCAAACAAAAAGAACTGATAGGCAAGTCAGGTTTTAAAATTACAGCCAAAGGAGGCGGTAAAAACATGGAGGCCTTACAACTTGAATCTTCAGGTTTTGTTGCAAATATTCAACTTCAGGACTACAACTACAAACGTATAAAATACAAGCTGAATTACTTAAATGATTCTGTTTCTGCTACTTTCAGAATCGGTGACGAAAATTTAATGGTCGATGGCCGCACAATCATCAAACAGCTCGAAAACCCCGACATTCAACTTTCTGCCGAAATTGCAAAGATTAATCTGGCCGGATTAAACCTGCTTAGCGATCCCGAAATGGTGATTTCCACCCAATTGTCTGCCCATACTACAGGACTTAACCCAGATAGTTTAACAGGCAAAATCACGCTTAACGAAACCTATGTGCATCATCAGCAGAGCAAATATTTTATCGACAGTTTGATCGTGTCAAAAGACCGCCTCAACAACGATGAAACCAGGATTGCACTTACCTCTGAAATTGCCGACCTGAATTTTACAGGAAACTACAACCTCACCACCATAGGTAATACGGTGATGAACTTTGTTGACAATTACTATAACCTCGACTCTGGTATTGACACAACGCTACATTTTGAAGACAACAACATGAGCTTGGATATGCTCATTAAAAAGCCTGAAATCATTCAGGATCTGGTCCTTTCCGGACTTACCTTTTCGCCCAACACTACGGTTACCGGCAAGTTTTCGCCAAAATCGCATCACATCTCTTTACAGATCTTTGCTCCCGAAATATCCATTCAGGGCATTAAACTTATTGAAAATGAACTGACACTGAACGATGATGAGAATTCACTGATACTGAATTACAACATAAATAACCTCATCATTAAAGACAGCACCCCCGACGACAAAACTGTTTTCGGCCTTGATGATTTTAGTTTGTCGGCTCGTGTTGAAATGGACTCGGTAATATACGCCGTTGTTTGGGACAACAGAGACAGCCTGTTAAAAAACAGCGGAATTGCCAAAGGCTATATCGCTGATGCAATGGACACTACACGCATAAATATCAGCAGTGCAAACCTGTGGATCAATGATACTTTGTGGCGCATCGACAGCAACAACCTGCTGATTTTTTCACCCGGAGGCATGCAGTTCTCCAACTTCAATGTCTTTGGTGGCAAATCGGCTTTTTACTTAAGTGGACTCTTTCCCCGTAAGGAAAACGATACCCTGTCGGCCAGGTTTGAAGACTGGAATCTCTCAAATTTCGACATTTTAACCAGGCAATATAACATTAACCCCGATGGTATTGCGGATGGCAATTTCCAGATCAGCATGATCCGCGACAACCTCACATTTGTCTCCGACCTCACCATCACCGATTTTGGGCTAAATCAGGAATACCTCGGCAAAGCCCGTGTGCTCAACACCTGGGATAATACCAACAGTGGCGTTTTTATAAAAACCCAAATAATCAGAGAAGGGAACGCCGGAATTGGAGAAGTTTTTTCCGCCGACGGGTATTATTACCCCTTTCGCGAAAAGGATAACATCGAGCTGTCAGTAAGCTTCAACAGGATTAAATTAAAAACTTTTGAGCCTTTCCTGAGCGAGTTTGTATCGAAAATAGAAGGCAGTACGTCGGGTAATTTTAAAATTGGAGGTAGTTTAAACGAACCCGCTATCGAAGGATCAGCTAAGCTGCAACGAACCAGCATGATAGTAAATTACCTGAACACGAGATACTCCTTTTCTAACAGCATCGATTTCGAGAAAAACGCCATAAGCCTGAACAACCTTGTAATTTACGACACGCTGAACAACAAGGCCGAAATTACCGGAAAACTCATCCACCATTACTTTAAAGACCCTAAGTTTAATGTGGAAGTTAAAACAGATAAACTACTCTTTTTCAACACAACACGGCGGATGAACGACCTTTACTATGGCACGGCTATCGCCTCCGGAAACATTAAACTTCAGGGCAGCCCCAACGACATTTTCTTAAGCATCGATGCACAAACACGCAAAGGGACTTTTGTAAACCTGCCCTTGAGCTACAGTGTTGAAATTTCGGATAAGGATTACATCATTTTCATTGCGCCACAGGACAGCCTGTTGTCCGAAAGCGAGGATGAGAAAAAAGAAATCGTTGCTGAATCGAAAAACAATTTCGAGATCACATTAAATCTGGGAGTAAATACTGAGGCAGGTGTAGCCATCGATTTGCCATCAGATATGGGAAAAATTGAAGCCCGGGGCAACGGAGATTTGGCTATTGGAACAAACTCCGATGGCGATTTTAGTCTGGCAGGAGACTATATCGTCGACAACGGAACTTTCCTTTTTACTCTGGGGAATCTGGTAAACAAACGTTTCGGGCTGGTGCAGGGAGGCCGTATCTCCTGGACAGGAAGCCCGTATACCGCACAGGTAAACATTCAAGGGTTGTACAAGGTTAAGACAAACCTGCAAAGTCTTGGAATCATGGTGGATTCAACGGCAGGTTACAAAAACAAGGTAACCGTAAATTGCTACATTGTGCTTACCAATGAGCTGCTCAACCCCGACATCAAATTCCGAATCTCCATGCCCGATCTCGATCCCGACTTGCAACGCATGGTATTTGCCGAACTCGACACCACCAACGCCGCCATGATGAACCAGCAAATGATCTCGCTTCTGGTTCTGGGTACGTTCAGCTTCAACAACGCCTCCAACATCAACCTGGCGGGATCGTACTACGGAATCATAGCCAATCAGTTGAGTAACATGCTGTCGCAGATTAGTAACGATTTCGATATCGGTGTTAATTACAAACCCGGCGACAACGTGTCGCAGGAGGAGTTTGAGGTTGCCCTCTCGACGCAGCTTTTCGACGACAGGCTGACCATCGACGGCAACTTCGGCATGACCTATAACCGCAGTCAGCAAAGTGCTTCCAATCTCGTGGGCGACATCAACATCGGTTACAAACTTACACTAGATGGCCGTTGGGTGCTTAAAGCTTTTAATCACTCCAACGTAAACTCATGGTACAACTCGAGCAACTACGATCAGATATCGCCTTATACCCAGGGAGTTGGCATCGCTTTCAGGAAAGAATTCAACAACATCTCCGAATTGTTTTTGAACGCCAGAAAACGCGAAAAGCTTAAAACAGAGAAACAACTTAAAGAACAAAGTCAATCTCTACCTCCTAAATAGAAACCACCTGATTTAATCCTGCTACTATGTCACTCATTGTTTATAAATCGTCTGCCGGCTCCGGAAAAACCACCACACTGGTGACGGAATATCTTAAGTTATGCTTTAAGAACCCCGAAGGATTTAAACACGTTCTGGCCATTACTTTTACCAACAAGGCTGCGAGAGAAATGAAAGACCGCATCCTCGACACCCTGAAAGCTATCGCCAACCGGAGTTGGAAAAAAGATGCCCGTATTGATCAACTTTTCAGCGCCACCGGCTTATCGGAAGACGAATTTGAGAAAACCGCTCAAAAACTCCTATCCCTAATCATCCACCGCTTTGATGATTTCTCGGTGAGCACAATCGATGCGTTTGTCCACAAAATTATTCGCACCTTTGCCAACGAAGTGAACCTCCCTCCCGCTTTTGAAGTGGTGTTGAAAAATGAAGACTTCGTGCCTGAAATCATCAAAACCCTTTACGATAAAGTTGGAAAAGATGCGGTTATAACTGAAATACTCACGAGATTTGTCATCGATCAGGCAGAAAATGAAAAAACTCCCGACCCCTCCAACATGTTAGGCTCGTTTATCACAAGCCAGTTTGGAGAGGATCATTTTCTGGAAATAAAAAAGTTGGCTCACCTGACCACCACTGAACTGTGGAATTCGATTAATGAACTATTCAAAACCTATTACTATTTACAGCAAGAAATAAGTACGCAGGCAACACAAGTTCTGGATTTACTGTCGAACGAGGGAATTGAGGCGAGCGATATGGCAGGAGGGAAAAATGGCCTTTATAACTTTTTTAAGAAGGCGTCAGAAATAAAAACAAGAAAAGCCGATGAGCTCCCCCCCACAGCCACCGTAACCAAAAACATTACTGCAGACACCTGGGTGTCTGGCAAAGCCGACAAACACGTGCAAGCAGCCATTCTTGGACTAAAAGACAACTTGCTGGATCATTACATCCAAATAAACAACCTGTTAAACCTCTATTACCGGGCCTACCTCTATACCCGAAAGATATACATTCTTGCTCTGGCACACGAAATCCGACAACTGCTCACGGCCTATACCAACGACACGTCGAAAGTGCATATTTCAGAATTCAACAAGTTGGTTTATAATCAGGTAGCCGACCAACCGGTACCTTATATCTACGAGCGTCTTGGAAAGAAATACCGCCATTTCCTTATCGATGAATTTCAGGACACTTCGGTATTGCAATGGAACAATTTGTTGCCACTCATTGACGAATCGCTTTCGTATGGCCGGTTTAACATGCTGGTTGGGGATGCCAAGCAGGCCATTTACCGTTTCCGCAATGGTGAAGTGGAGCTTTTCGCAAACCTGCCCCATCTGTACAAAAACGACGGAACACCACTTGCCATGCAGCGTGAAAATCAGATAGTAAATGCCTATAAGGAAGTAAATCTGGACAAAAACTGGCGCTCGTTTACCGAAATCATCCACTTCAACAACAGGTTTTTCCATTACTTTAAAACTGAATTGGGCAGCTATTTTGAAAACATTTACAAGAACCACGAACAGGTATTTCCTGAGAACGGAAAAAAGGGAGGTTTCGTTGAAATTGAAACGGTTATAGGGGAAAACACGGAAGCTGTAGCAGAAAACAAGTTAATAAAAGTAAAAGAAATTGTAGTTCAACTGCTGGACAAGAAATTCAAACCCGGCGACATCGCCCTATTATGTCGTGCCGGCAAGGATGTCAGAGCCTACGCCGCCTTTTTGACGCGTGAGGGCTTTTCTGTTTTATCAGAAGAATCACTGCTTGTGGCCAACGCTCCCGAAATTCAGGCTATCTCTGCCTTTTTTAATCTTATCGAAAACCCAAACAACGACATCGCCCTGATCGCCCTGGCTGAGAACGTTAGAAAAATCAGGTTTCCGGAGATTGTCAACCAGCAGTTTTACAAAAAGTTGCTAACCACAAAACGTGAAATAACGGCAATTACCGCCTTTTTTACGGAGGCACAATTTCCTCTGTCGGTTGAACTTATGCCCCTAACAGAAATTGCCGACTTTGTGTTGCGAAACATCCTGCAAGTGACTGAAGCCAATGTGTTTGTGCAGTACTATTTCGATTTCCTGTTTCAGTCGCCTCAATCTGTCCCGGAATTAAACCAACTGTGGGAAACGAAAAAAGGAAGCCTGTTCATATCATCTCCCGAAAACAACGAGGCCATTCAGGTGATGACCATCCATAAGTCGAAAGGGCTGGCATTTGAAATTGTGATAGTGGATGCTGACAAAACCACCAGCTTTAATTCAAAAAAAGATTTTTGGATCGAGAACGAAACTACTGAAAACAACGGATTACCTGTTCTGTTGCTACCCATAACCAAATCGCTCGCACTTATCAATAAAGCAGAGGTTTATGAGCACGAAAATACCCGTACAGATTTGGATTACATGAACCTCCTTTATGTAGCTTTTACCCGTCCCGTTCAAGGATTGTTTGTTATTACCGAACAAAAAGAAGACAAACCAAGTTATCTGACAAAACATTTTTCAGGGTTTTTACGGTCGGAATATCCTGAGCGGAATGGTCAGCCGCAAGTCAGTTTTGGTTCATTTCCGGAGCCAAGGGCAGGAAAGGCCGACGAATCGACCCCAGTGATGCTAGAAGAGTGGTATTCACATCCGTGGCAGTCGCACCTGAGTCTTGCTCAGCCTGAAGATGCCTTTCTTCCCGTTTCTGGCTCACGATCAGAGAAAGCTTACGGAATCCTGGTTCATCAGCTGTTGGCTGAAATAAATCAGCGGGAAGACATTGACCGTGTGATAAGCAAAAACAAGATGATCGGAAACCTTACCGAATCAGAGGCGGATCACCTTGCGGGCCTGTTCAACAAAATGATTACCAACCCGTTGCTTTCTGTCTTTTTTCAACCCGGACTATGGTGCAGAAACGAAACCGAGATAATCAACCAAGAAGGAGAAATTATCCGCCTTGACCGCATCGTTCATTATGAAAATAACTATGTGATTATTGATTACAAAACCGGCGAAGTCCATCCCTCACATCATACTCAGATGGAAAAGTACA
>DJVY01000131.1:0-22475 GCA_002440885.1 Bacteroidales bacterium UBA6244 | reverse complement strand
ATTCCCTCTTCGACTTTAATGAATAAATCTTTTGCAAAGACAGGCAGAAAAGGCATTTGGACAGATTCGATTCTTTCAATCCTTAGATTTATGTTCTTCTTGGTTGAATCTGATTTTCGGCTCCTGCACTACATTGAGCTCCGACCTAAAGAGCAATTCATGTGACTTGTCAATATTTTCGCGAAACGATAAAGGCAATCTTGCCCAGTCGAAAAGCTCAACGATGATAGGGATATTGCTTTTCTTAATCTTTTCTTTCAAATTCCGGAGTACATCAAAAGGAATTGATTTTCGGTCGGGAGTAACCATCACCAAATCTAAATCACTTCCATCATGGGCATCGCCCTTCACCCTACTCCCATAAGCCCAAACCTCGACATCAATAGGAATATCTGAAAAAATGTCAAGTAGCATGTGTCTATATTTACTCTTCAGCAACATCGTTATGTACTTTTATCATTTCAGCAAACTCAAATGAATCAGCAATAAAATTTGGCAACAGTGCCAATGTCTCTTCGGCAAAATTAACTCCGTAGTCGTGCGCTGCATGGTTGCGGTTGTCTCTGTACTCAAGCCATCGTTCACATGTTTCATCGGTAATTAAGCTCCGCAAAACAGCGTGACGGAATAAATCTTTATAATATAACCGATCCACTTCCTTTGAGGAGTGAAAATAAGGTTTTAGCACTTTACGTAATAGTTTACCACTCTGCTCCAAAATAATTTCGTATTCTTTAATGCAAGCCGATCTGTACATATCGTATTCAATAGTATCAGTATCAACTGTTTCAAGCAGAGCGAAGGCATGCTGTAAAGTTTTTACACAACGTATGTAGTATTCAACATCAATTTTCATTGTGTATCTTCCAATTATTTAAACACCTTTAATTCATCCAAAGCCTCACGGTATTTTTTAGCATTCCGGTTGTGTTGGGCATTGGTTTTCGCAAAAACATGGTATCCCGACAAATCATCTTTAGCACAAAAATACAAATAGTTTTCATCGCCGGGGTTAAGCACAGCCTCAATAGACGAGATGGAAGGGATACATATTGGCCCTGGGGGAAGTCCGCCATTTTTGTAGGTATTGTAGGGCGAATCAATTTCCTTGTGTACATTCAGCACGCGCCGTATGTTTTTGTCGTTGATGGCATACAACAAAGTAGGGTCTGCCTGAAGCAGCCAGCCGGCTTTTAACCTGTTCAAATAAACCGCTGCAATCAAAGGTTTCTCATCATTTTTGTTGGTTTCCTTTTCAACAATACTGGCCAACGTAATGACCTCGGGAACAGTAAGGTTGATTGCATGTGCGCGCATCAGACGTGACTCGTTCCAAAACTTATCGTATTCGGTGGCCATGCGGTTCACAAATTTCTCTGCATTCGTATTCCAGTAAAACTCATATGTGTTGGGAATAAACAGGCACGAAATGGTTTCTTTTTTAAGGTTATACTTTTCCAACACTTTTGCATCGGTGAGGTAAGCTACGATAGAGGCTGAGTCGGCTTCAATTTGTTCGGATACACGCCCGGCAAGCTGGTAAATATCGCGCTGATTGTTAAACACCACCTGCACAGGAATCTGATTGCCAGATCGAAACAAATTTACCAATTCATAATTACTCATTTTATCTTTCAATACATACCTACCGGGTTTTATCAGCTCAGGATACTTTTTAACCCCTGCCCACCATTCAAAGTTCTTGCGGTGGACAATGAGCCCTTTTTCGTACAACAAAGCGCTTACCTCAGCGAAACCGGCATCGGAGGGGATGAAAACCGAGACGGATTCCCGGTCATTGGTCCAAACGTTAGGTTTAAAAACAACACCATATATATACCAAGCCGCTCCTGCTGTCACAACCAGGATAAGAAACACAACGGCCATGAGTATCCTGACGATGGGTTTCCTCTTTTTCTTTCTTTTTGAATAACTGCTATGATAATAGGCCATTATTTAATATTTTCTGATTTCAACAACTGATAAAAACGCACATCGGATGCCCGGACGCCGTTTATCAGCCATTGTTTTTTGATGCCCGACAAACTAAATCCGGCTTTCTCGAACAAGCTTATGCTCTTTTCGTTCCCTTCTTCAATATCACAGTATAGCTGTTGCATCTTTAAAAAATCAAAAGCATACCTGATTAAAATCTTCAGGGCGACAAGCGCATATCCTTTTCCTCTTTCATCCTCAACCAGCGTTATACCGACGCCGGCACGTTTATGTTTCGGTTCAAAGTCAAAAATATCTATTGTACCAATCGTTTGTTTTGTTCCTCCCCCTGTTTTTTCGATAACGAACCGCAGCTGGCGCGATGAATAAATATCCTTATCCGACTGAAATACATACTGTTCCATATCGAAACGCGAAAACGGAGCCTGCGTTCCGCTTATATGCCACAAGCGACTATCGTTCTCCAGATCAAATAAAAAATCTACATCTTCCGGCTCGGGAGCTCTCAACCGGATCCCTTGGTTGGCAAGCATGTTTTTCATTTCTGTCGTAGGTTTTATGTTGTTAGAATAATTGTATTCAGTTATCGGAAACTAGTTAATCGTCAACGATCCGCCGAAAACAAGGACGGCAGGACCATGCAGCCATACCTCACGCACGGCAGACTCTTGTCTCTTGAAATGTATAAGAAAATCACCACCGGGAGTTTTAACCTGCCATTCGTTTTTCTCAAACACATGACCGGCAGCTATAGCTGCGGCGGTAACGCCAGTTCCACACGACAGTGTTTCATCTTCCACGCCACGCTCGAAAGTGCGCACAAACAAAGTCTCCTGCACCACCTCAACAAAATTAACGTTAACACCATTAGGCGAAAAGGCATCACTTTCGCGAATTTTTTTGCCTTCTTCGTAAACATTCAGTTGTTTCACCCCATCGGCAAACACCACTATATGCGGCGATCCGGTATCCAGATAAAAGCCCATATCAACTGGCTTAATTTCAGTTACATCATTCAGTTGAAGGGCTACATACCACGCCGAACCGACTTCAGTTACCCTTTCAATTTCAGCCTGATGAAAACCATCTACCGCTTCAAAACGCATTTTTTCAGACGCATAGCCTTTGAAATAAGCAAATGCAGCGGCACATCTTCCGCCATTTCCACACATGGTTCCTTCTAACCCGTCTGCGTTATAATATTTCATCGCAAAATCAACCTCGGAGGACGGATTTATCTCAATTAATCCATCGGCTCCGACACCAAATTGTCTGTGACAAATTCCGGCAATCTGCCCGGCTGTCAACATGACCGATTTTGTCAGGTTATCGATGAGGACAAAATCGTTGCCGTTGCCGTGAAATTTAAAGAATTCGATCTTCATATATTCAAAATCAGTTTATAACAACCTGTAAGCCTTACCTTAACATTTCTTAACCTTTGTCAGGTAATTTGGGCAAACTAATTGCGTTTATCAAACAAAAATACATGAGAAATATGAGAATAAGTCCTTTTTTTAAAAGTTTTTTGGGCGGAGCAACAGGAACAGCACTCATTGTGGCAGTAGCTTTCTACATCGCCCCTAATAATCAACAGCAGGAATCCGAAACCAACTCACCTACGGTGGTAGTCAACGAATATGAACACATACCGGCACATCAGGCAGCGTACCTGCCCGAAGCCACTACCGATTTCAGGAAAGCGGCTCAAAAATCATTGGATGCCGTGGTGCACATCAAAACAGAGATCGTTTCTGCCAGCAGCTCTTATCACGAATTTTTTGGCCCGTTTAAAGATTATTTTCACCCTTACCCGGACCGGAAAAATGTTTATACCGCCTTCGGGTCGGGAGTGATTATTTCGGCAAATGGTTATATCGTAACCAACAACCATGTTGTAAACGGATCAGACAAAATATCGGTTAAGTTCAACGACGGGCAGGAAGCCGAAGCCACCATTGTCGGGCTCGACCCTACCACCGATATGGCCTTGATCAAAGTAGAAAAACAAAATCTGCCCTATCTCAACTATGGCGATTCTGACGAACTGCAAGTGGGCGATTGGGTGCTTGCCGTAGGAAATCCTTTTAACCTTACCTCAACCGTAACAGCAGGTATTGTAAGTGCCAAGGCCAGAAACATCAACATACTGGGATCGAGATCGGCCATCGAATCTTTCATACAAACCGATGCTGCTGTTAATAAAGGCAATAGCGGGGGCGCACTCGTAAATACCAGTGGCGACCTCGTGGGGATAAATGCCGCCATCGCCTCCCACACCGGTGTTTATGAAGGCTATTCCTTTGCCATCCCGGTAAACATTGTCAAAAAGGTTGTGGACGATCTGATGGAATATGGCGAAATACAACGCGCTTACATTGGGGTTCAGATTCAGGATATGAATGCCGAACTGGCCGACAAAATTGGAACTGATCAGGTTACAGGTGTTTATATCGCAGGCGTTATTGAAAACAGCGGAGCCGAAGAAGCCGGACTTCAGGTTGGTGACATCATCCTCTCGGTAGATGGAAAACCAACTCCTACGCTGTCGTCGCTAATGGGTGTAATCGCTCAATACCGCCCGGGCAGCTCGGTAAATGTGGTAATTAACAGAAATAACAACACCTCTACCAAATCTGTTGTGCTAAAAAATGAAAATGGAACTACTGCCATTGTCAACTCGTCGGAAGCGTTTTATAACGAGCTGCTGGCAGCTAAATTACAACAAATAGAGCTTGAAGACCGCGAAAAACTGCGCATCTCAGGCGGACTAAAAGTAGTTGAGGTGGATAGCGGCATCCTGAGACAAGGCGGGATAAACAAAGGTTTTATTCTTTACGAAGTCAATGGGATGAAAATCAATTCACAGCAAAACCTTGATGAAGCCTTGAATAAATCGAATAATGTAATCAGGCTAAAGGGAATGTATCCCAACGGAGCAAAGATTTCTTACGAGTTTATGAAATAACCATGAAAAGGAAATTAATTTCAGAATATGAATTTGGAATCATGGTTTTTTACATGTATCCAAAAAAAAATAAAAATTAAACGAAAATAGTTTTGTTATTTAGAATTATTTTTGATAAATTGCGTGCCCAATTTTGGGAGACTATAGATTCACATTAACACACCATGAGACAACTAAAAATATCCAAATCAATCACCAACCGAAACACGGCCTCGCTTGACAAATACCTTCAAGATATTGGAAAAGAAGAGCTTATAACAGCGGAAGAAGAGGTGGAGCTGGCTCGACGTATAAAAGCCGGTGATCAAAATGCCCTTGAGCGGCTCACCAAAGCAAACCTCCGTTTTGTTGTTTCGGTATCCAAACAATACCAAAACCAGGGTTTGAGTCTTCAGGATATGATCAACGAAGGAAATCTCGGGCTGATAAAAGCAGCTCAGCGATTCGACGAAACCCGTGGATTCAAATTTATTTCTTACGCGGTCTGGTGGATTCGTCAATCCATTTTACAGGCTTTAGCCGAGCAATCGCGCATCGTCAGATTGCCTTTAAATCAAGTGGGATCGCTGAACAAAATTAAAAAGACTTCCTCGCGTCTGGAGCAGAAATTTGAAAGAGCGCCATCCGAATCAGAAATAGCGGAAGAGATGGAAGTAGCTGATCATAAAATAAACTCCGCACTTAAAATTGCCACCAAGTACATATCTACCGATGCGCCGATGGGTGAAGATGAAGACACCAATTTCTTGGAGCTTTATATACCAAATGATGTTGAAGATACAGATGAATCGCTCATGCGTGAGAGCCTGGGAAGTGAAATTCAGCGATCGCTGGCCTCCCTATCCGACAAAGAACGTGATGTAATTAACATGTATTACGGTATCGGCATGAGCCATGGGCTTACCCTGGAAGAAATCGGAGACAAGTTCGACCTCACCCGCGAGAGGGTGCGCCAGATCAAAGAAAAGGCCATTCGACGACTTCGTCATACGGCACGAAGCCGCTTGCTGAAAGCTTATCTGGGACAATAGATTACCCGTTAATAACCAAAAAGGGCAGAAAACTCAACAAAAGTTTTCTGCCCTTTTTTTTGGCCATCTGGCCACCTGATCAGTCCTTAAAAATGTTGTGAGGTCGTGCTAATCGAGAAATAAAACCTCTCCTGTGTCCAGGTGATAATATGCGCCTACAATTTTAATCTGTCCACTTTCTTCCATTTGTTTTAAAATTGAACTGTTTTCTCTGATCTCCCTCATCGTTTCGAGCACATTGTTGGTTGCTACATAGTCAACATAAGCATCGTTTTTGCTGCTATGGTCTCCATTAAAGTCTGCCGACAACTCAATGGCCGGTTTAATCTTATCAAGTAACTCCGTTATGTTTCCTAATTCCACCTGATCGATAGCTGATTTCACAGCACCACATGATTCGTGACCCATAACGAGGATGAGTTTAGATCCGGCCACTTTGCAGGCATATTCCATGCTCCCCAGCAAGTCGTCGTTTACAATGTTTCCGGCAACTCTGCCAACAAACAAATCGCCGATGCCTTTGTCAAACACATGCTCTACAGGAACCCTGCTGTCGATACAGGAAAGCACGATAGCCTCAGGATACTGGCCTGCTGCCGCATCACGCACCATGGCTGTATTATTGGTCGCTGTTAATTCATTCTTTACGAAGCGTTGGTTACCATCCTTTAAGGATTGAATTGCCAAATCCGGTGTCATTTTTTCCTGCTCAAACCGGGTAAGGACTTTATCTCTAACAAACCTTACTTCAGTTGAGTTGGTAGCATTTTGTTTCTCATTAGTGGTGGGAGGCTGACATGAAATCATAAAGACTGTCGCCAAAATTACCCAGGTAGTTTTGTAGTACATTTTTTTCATTGTAGTTAGTGTTGTTGTAACCTACTCGTATGGCTTTTCGGTTTCCGCCCTTAACTTGTTTATAATTAAGATTTTAATTTACTTTAACTTTGATGAAACGCTTGTTTGGCAAAACACCAAATCATGTATCTGTAACCAGAAAACCAATTTTAAATCAACTTTTTGAAATTACAGGCAGTAAAAATAACTTTAAAAAGTTCAAAACATTTTGATTGTTAAAATTTAACAATAACTTAACAAGTTATGATAAGCAAATTTCTTGCACAAACTATATTAACAATATCATTCATTTACAATGCTTTATATTCATTTTTCACCCCAACGAATCCCATTGCCATACGACATTTTTCGAGGGTTTTTCAAATACTGCAATAGATAATAAAACGCGAATAGGAATCAGGAATAAAAAAACCGATTTAGGTTGCCTGATTGGCTTTTTTTTTAAATTTGCTTCACAGCTATCAATACTTTGACTATCAAAAAAAAATGAACATGGTACAAAAAAAAGACATGAATGGCCATTACGAAGAGTCGCTGAACGATTGGGCTCAAAAGGAGATGATTGCCAATGAGTTTATCAGTGTGCTCTCGAAGTTGTTTTACGAGAAATCGATTGAGCTGGTACTTTTCAGAACCCAACTCATCGACAGAAGCGCCAGTGTGCTGCTTTACAAACACTCTTATCTGGAGAATATCATCAACAAACAACTGAACATCGAAGATTCGCTTTTACTCGCCAAGGCTATCCTTCACTGTGATGTAGCTCCATCGAAACTCGATATTGGCAAATTGGGAGGCGAGTGGATGGAAGAAAAAAGCAATTATGTTGATGCGGAGGATTTCATCCGCGTTAAGCTCAAGAAATTTATTGGCGACAAACCCAAAGACAAAGGTCCGGTAGATGTGGTGCTTTACGGTTTTGGACGCATTGGCCGTTTGCTGGCACGTCAGTTGATTATCCAGGGCAACGGAAAACAGCTGCGCGTGCGGGCCATTGTAACACGTGGCAACGACCAGGAAGCGATAAAAAAACGTGCCTCTTTGTTCCGTCACGACTCAGTTCATGGTCCTTTCAGGGGGGTGGCCATTGAGAACCTCGACGAAAAAACCATCTATATTAATGGTCATAAAGTATTGATGCTTCATGCCAACAACCCCGAAGACCTGGATTATACCGAATACGGCATCAACAATGCTGTTTTGATCGACAACACGGGCATCCTACGCGACAGAGAAGGACTTAGTCGCCACCTGAACGCCAAAGGCATCAGCAAAGTACTACTTACAGCTCCTGCCAAAGGTGATGTCCCCAATATTGTTTTTGGAGTCAACGAAAAAATGATCGACTACGACAAAGAAACGGTCTATTCTGCAGCTTCATGTACCACCAACGCCTCGGTTCCAGTGCTTTCAATTCTTGAACGCGAAGTCGGTATCGACCGTGGACATCTTGAAACAGTGCATTCGTATACCAACGACCAAAACTTACTCGACAACATGCACAAAAAGTCGAGAAGAGGACGCTCGGCACCGCTTAACCTTGTGATTACCGAGACAGGTGCTGCCTCAGCAGTAACCAAGATTATTCCTGCCCTCAAAGGCAGACTTACCGGAAACGCTATTCGTGTTCCTACCGCCAATGTTTCGCTGGTTGTGCTGAATTTAACCATGAAACGTGAGGTGACAAGAGACGAAATTAATGAGATGATGCGTAAGGCAGCCCTCTCCGGCGATCTCGTCTCGCAAATTAAGTACTCAACCTCGGCCGATGCCGTTTCATCCGACTATATCGGTGAATACATCACGAGTGTGGTTGACAGCCATGCCACCATCGTTTCTGAGGATGGCAAAAATGTAGTGCTCTACCTCTGGTACGACAACGAATTTGGTTATGCCCTCCAGGTTATCAGGGTAGCCAAATCCATGGCAGGCGTAACACGACCCACCTATTATTAAAAAACACCCTCTTAAAAAGCCGGTATCTTTTTCAAGGCCGGCTTTTTTTATTTCTTCCAAATTACAAGGCAAAAACAACTAGTGAAAATATCTTAACTTTCGTACAAATATTAACACATAAAAAAGCGCTACAAAGTTTCCGATTATTATATTTGCACTTTCTTAGGGGTACCGCATTTTTGTAATTATATGTAATGAACATGACAGATAAGTCACCAAAAAAGATGATGTTATAATCATGATACATTCCATAAGTACCGAAAAAATAAAAAAAATCGCATGAAAGAACATGTAAAATACATCTTTGTAACCGGAGGTGTTTCATCTTCATTAGGAAAGGGAATTATCTCCGCATCGTTGGCTAAGCTGTTGCAGGGAAGAGGGTTTTCGGTAACTATCCAAAAACTCGATCCATATATTAACATCGACCCGGGCACACTCAATCCATACGAACACGGCGAGTGTTATGTTACAGAAGATGGAGCAGAGACAGACCTTGATTTGGGACATTACGAGAGGTTTTCCAACACCCCCACCTCGCAGGCCAACAACGTAACCACTGGTCGCATCTACCAAAATGTGATTTCAAAAGAAAGAAAAGGAGAATATCTTGGCACTACTGTTCAGGTGGTTCCTCACATTACCGATGAAATAAAAAGATGCATTAAAATTCTTGGCGAAACCGGAAAATACGACTTCGTTATCACCGAAATTGGCGGTACTGTTGGCGACATTGAGTCGTTTCCATTCATTGAAACCGTTCGCCAGATGAAATGGGAACTCGAAAATGATTGCGCTGTTATTCATTTGACCCTGGTACCGTATCTGCGTGCCGCCGGTGAACTGAAAACCAAACCCACGCAGCACTCAGTTAAAACCATGCTCGAACAAGGTGTTCAACCCGACATTATCGTGTGCCGTACCGAACACCCACTCAATGAAGGGATCAAGCGAAAAATTGCACAATTCTGTAATGTAACTCCCGCCAACGTCATTGAATCAATTGATGCTGAAACCATTTACGATGTTCCACTGCTGATGAAAGAAGAGCAACTGGACATAGCGGTACTGAGAAAAACCAAAACCCCAATTCCGGAAAACATCGACCTGAAAAACTGGGAAAGTTTTATTCACAGACTAAAAAACCCCAAACAAGAAGTCAATATTGCCCTTGTAGGTAAATATGTCGAGCTGAAAGATGCCTATAAATCCATCAACGAGTCATTCATTCATGCCGGATCAGCCAACGAAACCAAAGTAAATGTAATCTCGATTCATTCCGAAACTATTGATGCCGACAACGTCAGCAGTAAACTGGCAGGCATAGATGGCGTTCTGGTTGCCCCGGGTTTTGGAGGTCGCGGTATCGAAGGCAAAATTGAAGCCGTGAAATATGCACGACTTAACAAAATCCCATTCCTCGGTATATGTTTAGGCATGCAATGCGCTGCCATCGAATTTACACGGAACGTCCTTAACTTAAAGGAGGCCCACACCACCGAAATTAACACCGACACCCCCTACCCTGTAATCGATTTGATGGAAAACCAAAAACAAATCTCCGGACTGGGAGGCAGCATGCGACTGGGATCATACAAATGCGAACTCAGAGAGGACAGTTTGGCCATCGGGCTTTATAAGCAAAAAATGATTAGTGAGCGTCACCGCCATCGTTACGAATTCAACAACGAGTTCAGAAGTCGGTTTGAGGAAAACGGCATGGCGTTAACCGGCATAAACCCACAAGAGGATCTTGTCGAAATCATTGAGTATAAAGATCATCCGTGGTTTGTTGGCGTGCAGTTTCATCCTGAATACAAAAGTACTGTGAAGCAGCCTCATCCGCTTTTCATCGGTTTTGTAAAGGCTGCTGGCATTTATCATCAATCGAAAAAAGGCTGACGCCAAAGACCTGAGTTTTTGTCAGGTATGAGTGGATCTCCAGTATGGGTTTTCGTCTTCTTCGTCTTCGTTCTGGTCTTCAAGTTCCCACGAATATTTTTTTCGCTGCGGGCCTTGTTTTCTGTAATATAGCGCCATAATGGCTCCGGCTACAAATCCGCCCAGATGACCTTCCCAGCTAATGGCTTTCTCCTCAGGGAAAAAGTCAGGAAAAACACCCCAAATCATACTGCCGTAAAGGAAAACCACCACCAACGAAAGCGCTGCCAGCCCTTTTACTTCGCGAACAATACCACTGATAAATAAAAAAGCCGACAATCCATATATCACGCCACTTGCTCCAACATGCCACGATGGCCGTCCTCCAAACCATACCCAAATACCTGACAAAATCCAGATGCCTGCCAGCACCTGCCACGAAATGTCGCGATAGAAATAAAACAAAGCCGTTCCCAAAACAAAAAATGGCACTGAGTTAGCCAACAGATGACTAAAACTACCATGAACAAGCGGCATAGTTAAAATACCTTGCAAACCAATTGCTTCCAGAGGATAAGTACCAAGAAAGCCAACATCCAACCCGAAAAGAAATTCAGCTGTTTTGATGATCCACATGACCAACAAAAAAAATAAGGGCGGCCATAATGCGGCTATAATTTTTCTGGTTTCGTGCTTCATGTGACTTCTGTTTTATATTCTCTATTAAATGAGGCGAAAAATTACTTTAACCCCTGGTTGTCCTATCTGGCTCAACTCACCTCAAATAGTGTGCCCTTTAAGGATAATTAACTTTTGGTTACCATTTTGCGGCTATTTTTGCAAAAAATATGTGCCCTAAACATAATTGGTAATCCGTGACATGCCGTGCAAACATTAACCAACCTGGACACATAACAATCGATTCGAAAAAATAAACTCATAACGTATGAAATTTTTAAACCTTTTAAGTTTTTTGATGTCTTTGATACTGTTTTCGGGATGCAATTCCGACAAAAAGCAAAATCTTTCTTTGGTAATGAATCAAAAAACGCAGTTAAACAATATATCCTCAGCCTCGGCCTCAGGCGTTTACGATGACCACATCTATCTGGCAGGCGATGACGTTTCATGGTTGTACAGCTTAAGCCCTGAGCTACAAAAAACAGATTCCATACGGTTGAGTTCCCTCGACAGCCTGGTCAACGGCAGAACACCCGGCAAAATCAAGGCCGACTTCGAGGCAATGGAGTTCTTCGATTTGCAGCACGAAAAGGTAGCTTTGGTAGTGTCGAGCGGATCAAAGAAAATTACCCGTGATACGGCTTACCTGGTTTCACTTGCAACGAAAGAAGTAATCAAAAAGAAAAGTCTGCGTCCTTTTTTCGATCAAATCATCACTCAAACGAAAATGAAAGCCGAAGAGCTAAATATTGAAGGGCTGGCCGCTGATGCCACCACATTGTATTTCTTTCAGCGAGGAAACATCAACTCAAACATCATGATCAGGGTACCCCGTGACAATTTTTTCGATTTCTTCCTAAACAATGCGCCAACCCCAGAAATATCATGGAATAATTTCGATTTACCCACCTTCGATGGAGTAGCTTCAGGTTTTTCGGGAGCCTGCATGTTACCTGATGAGTCGGGAATACTTTTTACTGCCTCACTCGAAAATACAGGTAGTGCTACTGCCGATGGCGAAGTGCTTGGCAGTTACATCGGTTTTATTCCCACTTGTGCGGAGTGCTCAAATAAAATCAGTATTGCTCCGATTCAACTCAACGAAAAACTCGTTCAAACAAAGGCCGAGAGCATTGCCATAAAAAAACACATTGGCAACAAAAGCTACGAGACGGTGGTGGCCTGCGACAATGACGATGGCACTTCCGAAATCCTGCATATAACCATACACCTTAATTAACCCTGTAATGAAACAATTTTTGAAGCTCATTTTTCTTTCACTTTTTGTAAGTCTGTTCTTCACGGCCACGGCGTCCGAGGAAGAAGCCGCCAAAGGATTTACCCTCAGCGGCTACATCACCGATAGCGAAAATGGCGAGTCGCTGCCCGGAGCAACTGTTTACATTGCCGAAATAAAAAAGGGTACCACCTCCAATGCCTACGGATACTACAGCATCACGCTTGAAAAAGGAGAATATCAGGTAACCATTTCCTATTTAGGTTACGACAACCACACCTTTAAACTGGAATTAACCAGCAATCGAACGCTTAACATCGAGTTAAACAGCGTTAGTCAAGACCTAAGTGAGGTAGAGATTACCGGAAAAGCCGGAAACGCCAATGTGATTGACGCCCAGATGAGCGTGAACTCTATGTCGTCCAAAACCATACAATCGATACCGGCACTCATGGGCGAAGTGGATCTGATAAAAGCCCTGCAACTTTTACCCGGTGTGAAATTCGTTGCCGAAGGCTCGTCGGGGCTTAGCGTACGTGGTGGAAGCCCCGATCAAAACCTGATTTTGCTGGACGAAGCCACTGTTTATAATGCCGGCCATCTCATGGGGTTCTTTTCGGTTTTTAATAACGACGCTGTAAAAAGTGTTGACTTGTACAAAGGCGATCTCCCGGCAAAATATGGTGGTCGTTTGGCCTCCCTGATCGATGTCCGCATGAAGGACGGCAACACCAAAGGTTTCCATGGCAATGGCGGTATCGGACTAATAAGCAGCAGGTTGCTGCTCGAAGGTCCTGTATATAAAGACAAAGTATCCTTTATGGTGGCCGGAAGACGCTCCTATGCTGATTTGTTTCTGAAACTCTCATCCGATGAAAACCTCAGAAACAACACACTCTATTTCTACGATTTGAATGCTAAAATCAACTACACCATCAACGCTAAGAACCACGTTTTCCTTTCGGGCTATTTTGGCAAGGATGTTTTTAAAGCCGGGTTCTTCAAAATGAATTGGGGCAACACCACCGGGACAGCCCGTTGGAATCACATCTTCGACGAGAAATTATTCGCTAACTTCACCTTTGTGGCCAGCCGCTTCAATTACCAACTTGGTGTAACAGAGAACTCTGCCAACGGTTTCGACTGGNNAACACGGTTTCGTTTGGATTTTCTACTTTGTTTCACAGCTTTTTTCCGGGTGTCATTGAGGGAACCAGCGAAGAATCTTTTATCACCAAATACGAGCTTAACAGGCAGTCGGCCCTCGAGAGTGCACTTTTTATCAGCAATGAACAAAAACTGGGAGCACGGATTATTTTGAAATATGGTTTAAGATTCAGCTTGTTCAACAACATCGGAGAGGCTACGGTTTACCAATTCGACGACGAAGGAATTCCGACCGACTCGACGTTCTACAGTTCAGGAGACTTTTTCAACACCTACAACGCGCTGGAGCCAAGGCTGGGTATTGTATTTCTGATCGACGAAAGCAGTTCTGTAAAAGCGAGTTACAGCAAAAACAACCAGTATATTCAACAAGCTCAAAACTCCACCGCCGGATCGCCCTTACATATATGGTTTCCCAGCAGCCCAAATGTAAAACCGCAAATCGGACACCAATTTGCATTGGGATACTTCAGAAATTTTAACGAAAACATTTTTGAAACCTCCGGCGAAATTTATTACAAATTTTCCGACAACGCCATCGATTACCGCGATCATGCCGACTTACTGCTCAACAAATACTTTGAAGGCGAGCTGCTTTTCGGTAAAGACCACGGGTATGGTGCTGAGCTGATGGTGAAGAAAAACAAGGGTAAACTCACAGGTTGGTTGAGCTATACCTACTCCAGGGCTTTAAGAAAAATTGATGGAATCAACAACAACAAGCAATACTCAGCACCTTACGATCGTCCGAATGACGTTTCGGTGGTGATGAACTACGATTACTCCACACGAATAAGTTTTGGATTTACATGGGTGTACAGCACCGGAAATCCGGTTACTTTCCCCGTTGGCCGTTTTGAATACGGAAATGAAACTGTGCCTGTGTATTCGAGCCGAAACAGCTACCGCATGCCCGATTATCACAGATTGGATTTGAGTGTTACCTGGCGACCAAAGCAAAAACCGGATCAAAAATGGCACAGCGAATTTAATGTGTCTGTTTATAATGCCTACAACCGAAAAAATCCGTACATCATTAACTTTCAAAACGATCCGGACAACCCCAACACCACTTACGCCGAATCGACCTATTTGTTTGGCATCATCCCATCCTTTACCTACAACTTTAAATTTTAACCATGAAATCAATTAAAAACCTCATCATACCCGCATTATTCGCCTTTATACTGGCTTTCAGTTCTTGCACCGAGCGCATCGATATCGATCTGGATGAAACCTATGTCAGGTTGGCAGTTGAAGGATATATCACCCACGAGCCGGAAAAGCAATGGATAAAATTATCACGAACCTCCGATTATTTTTACAACAACCCTTCTCCTGCGGTTTCGGATGCCCGTGTTACCGTTAAAGTGGCTGATTCTGTGGTGGTCTTCAACGAAGACGAAACATTTAAAGGCCTGTATTACCCACCCGACAACTTTATCGGCATGCCCGGCATGACTTATTCTCTAGAAATATTACTCAACGAGCCCATCAACAATTCCTTATTGTACCAATCAGAAGAAACAATGCCCGTTTTAACCGACCGTCTCGATTCAATAACATTGGAATATAATCCCAGATGGGAAAGATGGCTGGTTCATCTGTATGCCTGGGAACCCCCAACCGTTGATTACTATCTATTTAACGCGATGAACAACGGACGATTGCTTACCGATAGCTTAAGCAGAAAAATTGTTTCCGAGGACAAGCTTTTTAATGGGAACTACACCAACGGCAGTGTTGTACAGGTTTTAAACAAAGATGAAGTAAATCCGGGCGACACCATTACCCTGGTATTGTCTAATATCACAAAAGCGTACTTCGATTTTATTTTAGGAGCACAGGAGGAAATTGAACCAAAGAACCCGCTTTTTAGCGGACCGGCAGCCAATGTCAGCAGTAACATCGACAACAATGCCTCAGGGTATTTTGCTGTCTTTCCATCAGCCTATATCTGGGCGGTTGCCGAAACACCGGAAGAATGGTGAGCTGTAAAGTGTGTTCCTGAATTTCTCGCTTTCACTTTTATCTGTTGTGTAACAGACCAATTAAATAAACGCTAAGGTTTATCAGTACGCCTTGGCGGTTTGGAGTCCCCTTCGTTATCTTTTTTAACATAACTTCTGATACGACGGCGACCGGTACTTTCCTTTGACTTCTCCCATTCCTCACGTCGTCCGGCATCAGAGTGGCCAGGTTTATCAGAAAAAGGAGGTCTTCTATGCGGGATTTCTTTATCGAGGGGTTTATTTCTCCAACTGGGTTTTTCATCCCGGCTTCTATATGGCTCACGCTTGCTACCGCCAGGTCCATTAAACTTTTCTGCAAACCGGCGTTTCCCTGAATCAGACCCTTCCTCATGACGGCGGGGAGTTCTTTTTTCTTTATAGGAAGAATTGGCTGAGGAGTCGCGATTCTCTTCACCATATCGTTTGCTACCCTGATACACCTCAAATTTCAGCAACCTGGTTTCGATAGGGCCGTTAAACAAAGGCACTCGACGTGCCGGACGCAGGCCGATAAACTTAAATGTATCAATACTTGGCGTGATAATCCAGGCATCAAAGCCCGTAAAATTTTGTTTGAGTGCATCACCAATACCGCGATACAAATCTCTTAGCTCACCACGCTCCTCAAGCCGGACACCGTATGGAGGATTCATCATCAGGATACCCTTATTCGTCTCGGGTTTAATGGCATCAAAAAACTGGCATTGCACTTCTATATCTTTGTGCAAACCTGCACTTTTGAGGTTGGCCCGGGTAAAACCAACGGCTTTATCCGAACGGTCGGAAGCGAAAATCTTGTGGGTAAGTTCCCCCATATGGCTGTCGGCTTCTTCCTTTACTTTCGTCCAGAGGCTTTCATCAAAATCCTCCCAATTCATAAACGCGAATTTCTTACGGTAATACCCGGCCGGTATTCTCATGGCGATCATAGCCGCTTCTATGGCTATCGTCCCCGAACCACACATAGGGTCGTAAAAATCAGATTCACCCGTCCAACCCGCCAGTCGGATCATCCCGTTTGCCAACACCTCATTGATGGGCGCTTTGTCTGCCGCCACACGATAACCACGTTTGTGCAACGAATGGCCTGAGCTATCTAGCGAAATGGTGCACAAATTGTGGCTGATATGTACATCTACAAAAATATCAGGGTTTTCGGTATCCACCCATGGGCGCTTACCCAGTTTCTGCCTGAACTGATCCACGATGGCATCCTTTGTTTTCAGTGCCACGAAATGGCTATGGGTAAGTTCAGAATGAAAAACGTTGGCTTCGACCGAAAAAGTTTGTTCCAGGTTGAACACTTTCGTCCAGTCGGTAAGCATAACCTTATCGTAGAGCAACTTATCGTCGGTAACCTCAAATACGCTAATCGGTTTTAATACACGAATAGCAGTGCCGGCCAGGTAATTGGCCTTATACATCATGGCGGTGTCGCCCCTAAACTTCGCCCCTCTTTTAATGGGTTCGGCATCAATTGCTCCCAGAGCTGTGAGTTCGGCAGTGAGCACGTTCTCAAGACCGGCAAAGGTTTTTGCAATAAAATCCATTCCGGGCACGTATTCTTTCAGAGATTCCATAAGGGCGCAAAATTAACTATTTTAGCGCCGCATTTATCAAATCAACAAACTTTTAACTTTCACACCATGACAATACAGGAAGCTCAACGTCTGGTTGACAAATGGATAAACACCACCGGGGTAAAATACTTCAGCGAACTGACTAACATGGCCATCCTTTCGGAAGAAGTAGGCGAAGTAGCCCGCATCATCGCCCGCCGCTATGGTGACCAATCGTTTAAAGATGATGAATCGGACAAGGATCTGGCGGATGAACTCGCCGACGTGCTTTTTGTGGTGATCTGTCTGGCAAATCAAACAGGCATCGACCTCACAGAAGCCTTGAGAAAAAATATTTTAAAAAAGGAAATGCGTGACAGCGACCGACATAAAAACAACCTCAAACTACACACCTAGCTCAACAAACTCAAAAAAAAGTATTACCACCTCTTTTAACCACTATTTAACAGTTATTAGCTAAAAACCATTTTCAAAACAACGCAATTCAACTAATTTTGACTCGTAAATCACTTAACGCATCCGCAATAAATGAAAAATATCTCCTTGCTTTTGCTTTTAGCACTGTCACCTTTTTGGATGTTCGGTCAGAATAGGGTTATTCATGGACTGGTATCCGACAAAAAGAGCAACGAACCGCTGGCTTTTGTTAATATTGTGAGCAACGATGGGCGTGGCGCAGTTACCGACATCGATGGCAAGTTCAGCCTGACAGCCGGTCGCAACACCATTTCCCTAACAGCCACCTACGTTGGTTATCAGTCAAAAACCTATGAGATAGACTTTTCCAAACCTCTGCAAAACATTCAACTTACAGGAAAAGTTTTCGACCTCGACGAAGTAAGCATTTTCCCCGGAGAAAATCCAGCACACCGAATCATCAACAAGGTGATTGAGAACCGCGACCTGAACGACCCAAAGAAGATGAAAGCGTTCAGCTATACATCGTACGACAAAATGATATTGACCGTTGGCGCAGATTCACTCATGAAAAAGGATACAGCTCTCCTCGACAGCAACCAGATGGAAATAAGAAAATTTCTTACCAAACAGGATCTTTTCATCATGGAAACTGTTACCGAGCGCCGTTACCTTTACCCTGGTCTGAACCAGGAAAATGTAATTGCCACAAGGGTTTCAGGGTTTTCTGACCCCATCATCACCTTCATGATCTCACAAATTCAATCGACCAGCTTTTACGATGAAATGATTGAAATTGCCGGACAGAAATACATCAATCCCATCAGTAAAGGCAGCACAAAGAAGTACTTTTTCCTGATAGAAGACACCACCTATACTGACCATAACGACACCGTTTTTATTATTTCGTACCGACCAAAAATTGACACACGATTTCAAGGCATGAAAGGATTTTTATCCATCAACAGCCACGGCTGGGCCATTCAAAATGTAAAAGCAAGTCCGAAAAATGATACCGTAACCGGCATAACCATTCGTATCCAACAAGGATATGAGCTTATTGACAACAGGTGGTTTCCTGTTCAGCTAAACACCGACATCACTTTCCTGATGGCGACGGCCAGCGACAGCAGCAACAACTACCCACTTATTGGCAAAGGAAGAAGTTATATCAGAGACATCAGCTTCAATCCCGACATCAAAAAAAGTGAGTTTGGCTACCACGAAATTGAAATTGAAGAAGGAGCCACCAAACGCAAGGGTGAATTTTGGCGGGAATATCGTGTCGACAGTCTCACGGCAAAAGAAAAAGAAACCTACCGCGTAATCGACAGCATTGGAAAAGAAGTGAATTTCGACCGGCTGGCTACCACCTTCCAAACGCTGCTAACAGGACGAATTCCAATAAAATGGGTAGACCTGGACTTAAACCGGGTAATACGCTATAACGATTACGAAGGACTGTATCTTGGGCTCGGATTTCACACCAACGACAAGGTGTCCAAACGAGTAAAATTTGGTGTTTTCGGAGGCTATGGCTTTACTGATGCACAGGCAAAATACGGTGGAGATGTGTCGTGGATTGTACACAAACGTTCCGAGTCGACGTTACAGGCTGAAGGCTACAACACAACTTTTGCCTCGGGTGAAGTCAGGTTTTTCGATGACAAATACAGAATCTGGCGTACCGACGACTTTTACCAGTTCTACGTTTCGCAGATGAACAAAACCATTGGCGGCGAACTGAACTACACCTTCCGGCTACGCCCTCTACGCGACTTCAAATGGAATGTTGGCCTGCGCCATCAGGAAAAGGAGGCGTTTCGCGATTACTACTTCACCAGCAAGGAAAGGCCATCCACAGCAGATTCTACCAGATTTAACTTCTCGGATGTCAGCATCGGTTTCAGGTTTTCGTTCAGAGAAAAAATACTACAGACCACCAAAGGCCAGCTTTCCTTTGGATCGAAATATCCGGTAGTGTGGCTAAATTACACCAGAGGACTGAACGACGTTTTCGGGAGCAATTTTGTTTACAACCGAATTGACTTAAAAGTGGAATACACCCACAAAACAAAGTATTACGGCGAAACAACCTTCAAGCTACAGGCCGGAATAATAGATGGCGAATTGCCCTCAAGCAATTTGTTCAACGCAACCGGAACTTACCGTATAGTAGCCCTTTACGCGCCCGGAAGCTTTGGTACCATGCACACCAATGAGTTTCTGTCCGATCGTTACGTAGCTTTATTCCTGAATCACAGTTTCGGTAACCTCCTTTTTAAATCAGGGAAATTTAATCCTGAATTAAACCTTGTCACCAACCTGACCTTTGGATCGTTAAGCAACAAAGAGAACCATCACAACCTGCAGTTCAACACGCTCGATAAGGGATATTATGAATCCGGGTTGGTGATACGCAAACTCCTGAATTTACAGATTTACGATCTGGGAGTTGGCGTGTTGTACCGTTACGGACCTTATGGTTATGATCACGCTTTCGATAACTTTGCGTTTAAAATAAGTTTGTACTATGGATTTTAAGCTGAAATATTTTTCGGGATTCAAAAATATTCTTGCTTCATCATACAATATTTTGTACATTTATCCTTTTAATTTTCAGAAGAATAGTATAGGCAATGAATAAAGACTACCTCCAATATCTTAAACCCATCACGGGCTTCAGCGTGCTTGCATTTATGGCCTGGTACTTTTCGGATGTGGTGGGCTATATCCTGGTGGCCACCTTTTTATCGATGATGGGAGCACCATTGACCAAGAGGCTTAACACATTAAAATACAGAAATATAAATATGCCAAGAAGTGTTAGCGCCATGATTACCATGCTGACCATTTTTGTTATATTCGGTATTTTTGTTGTCATCATCGCTCCGCTAATCATTCACCAGGCCAACATCATCAGCAGCATCAACATCGAAGCCTTTATCAGTCATTTTCAGGAGCCAATGGACAGGCTCGATACTTTTCTGGTGCAGTACAATGTGATCAACTCGGGAGAAACCTTAACACAATACATTCAGTTACAAATTAGCGAATTAGTCGATTTAGCCCATTTCACTAATTTTTTCTCAAATCTGGTAAGTGCCACAGGTTCTGTACTTATGGGCATTTTCATTATCCTGTTTCTCACCTACTACTTTTTACTCGACGACAAACTGCTTAAAAATGTTTTTCTCATTCTGTCGCCCGAGAAATATGTGAACGATGTAGAGAAAGCCCTCCACGACTCCAAGTTTCTTCTGGTGAGGTACTTTCATGGCATACTGACCGAAGTACTGATAATGATGAGCCTAGAAACGATAGGTTTGTTAATTATTGGCGTACCCAATGCGGTGCTAATTGGTTTCTTTGGCGGTCTGATGAATGTGATCCCTTACCTCGGCCCGATTATCGGCATGTGTTTCGGGATTGTGTTGGGTGTGCTCTCAGAGCTGAGTGCCGGAAATTACGATGCACTATTCTACACCATCATTGGCGTTGCGGCTGTTTTTGGCGGATCGAACATGATCGACAACCTGGTGCTGCAACCCCTAATTTACAGCAGGAGTGTGAAAGCCCATCCTGTTGAAGTGTTTCTGGCCATCATCATTGGAGGTAAAATTTCAGGAATAGTTGGTATGATTCTTGCAATTCCTACCTATACCATAATAAAGGTTATCCTTCGTCAGTTCTTAAATCAAATGAAACTGGTGAAATATTTAACCAGCAGAATGTAACTTTTTTAAATAATAATCATATAATAGTTTAAACCTTAAAACGATACCACCATGAGTAACGAAAGTTCAAATTCAGGATTCGCCTTCATCGCAGGACTAGTTGTAGGAGCTGCTGTAGGCGCACTCGCAGGCTTGCTATTTGCGCCTCAAACCGGGGAAGAAACCCGTAAACAACTGGGTGACAAAAGCAAAGAAATTGCCGACGATCTGCTTGATAAATTCGACGACTTCAAAGATTCTATGGCAGATGTTGTAGAAGAAGTAAAGAGAGGGACTGCCGAAACCCTTGAGAATGTTAAAAAAAGCACCACGGAGTTAATCAACGAAGTGAAAAAAAACAAGGCTAAGGAAGCTTAGTCCTGACGAGTGATGGAAAAAAGCACGCTGGGAGAAGCCCTGCACGGCTCTTTTGACTCATTAAAGGAGTACATCGACAGCCAGTTTAAGTACAACAAACTTGTACTTACTCAAAAGCTTGGTGACATTACTTCCTACTTTGCCTTACTTTTTATTGTAAGCGCACTGGCGGGTGGTTTGGTGTTATTTCTATCGTTCGCTTTCGCCAACTGGTTTGCCAACATCACTAATTTAGATGAGTATTGGGGGTATTTAATCATCGCGTTGTTCTACGGAGCAGCAATTGGTTTAATTATTAAGTACCGTGAAGTATTACTATTCAGCCCTGTTCGCAATTTACTTGGGTCTATACTGTTCGACGACGACCTCACTGTAGACGGCAAAAACCCCTTCAGCAACCGGGACGCGATGAAAGAGGAGATGAAATTGCTTTCGCACACCATGAAACAGCAACAGGAAGACCTTAGACAGCAGTTTCAAACGCTGGAGCAGTCCGTCACCATTACCAACATTGCACAGGAGCTTTTTAAAAACGTTTACAAATCAGTGGTTACGACCAAGAATGTAGCCAAGGTTGTTTTCTTTCTTGTTCGCCGGTTAAAGCCCCACCATGAAAATAAGAAACATCAAAAAAAAG
>DJVY01000090.1 GCA_002440885.1 Bacteroidales bacterium UBA6244 | reverse complement strand
GCCCCGAGTTCCACATTGCCACATAATCATTGCACAAAGGAGGTACGTTGCCTGAATTGCAGGAAATACACTTAATCAAATACTTCACATCATGTTCATGTGTTATATCATACCCGAAAGGGTACAGTATTGGTTAGTTACGCCAAATTATACCCAAAAAGGTATAAAACACATTCGCATCAACAAATATATACCCGAAAAGGTATATGAATTTGATATTGTATTACATTTGCACCCAAAAGGGTATAAATATGAGCTTAGCAATTTTTGTAAAGGAAAAACGTAAATCAGTTAGGCTAACTCAACCGGAGTTGGCAGAGAAAGCTGGTGTTGGCTTACGTTTTATAAGAGAGCTGGAACAGGGAAAAAAAAGTTTGCGGTTAGACAAGGTAAATCAAGTGCTGCTACTATTTGGATATGAAGTCGGAGCTGTACCTGCCAAAAAAGAAAATGAGTGATGAAAAAAGCTGCTATAAAAATGGATAAACAATTGGCCGGATGGCTTACGCAAGATGAATATGGATACCATTTTGCAAGATGAACAAAAAGAGATCATATCAAGAAGAACGGTATTTGTTAAACAAATTGCTGGGTGTACAGTAAATAATAAGGTTAGGTGTTGATTACGGCATTGGCGTTGGCGTTGGCTGGGTTGGCGGTTTAATTATGGGGTTGGTTTTTTTGCGTTAATGGCTGTGGGTTGATGATTTTTTACACTAGACTCTTACGCTCGTTCCCTGTTAAATATGCTACGCATTTCACTGGGTAAACCTCGCTCAGAGAGTTAAACGGTTATTATTTTGCGTTTATCCCAGTGACGATCGGGAGAGCGGAGCGTAACAATCTGGTGTAAAGTAGAGTAAAGACCCAGGATAACCGGGACTCAGATTGACAAATCGTTTTGTACTTCCATCTTGTGCCTTAAGAATAACCTCAACCTCAACCCCAATACAAGCAAACCAACTCATTATTAACGAGATACTAAAGCCAACAGCCAAAAGCCAANNAGCCAAAAGCCAACAGCCAACAGCCAAAAGCCATTACTTACTCATACCTCAGCGAGTCGATCGGGTCGAGGGCGGCGGCTTTGTTAGCCGGGATAATTCCCGAGGCCAGTGCTACAACCAAACAGAGCCCTATCCCCAGTCCTATCCAGGCCCAGGGCACAATAAAGGCGCTTTCAGTCATAATCGACACGGCATTGCCCATGAGAATTCCGGCGGCCACGCCCAGAAATCCACCTATCTGAGCAATAACAATGGCTTCGGCGAGGAATTGATTTCTGATGGTTTTGCGGCGTGCACCTACGGCTTTGCGTATCCCAATCTCACGTGTACGCTCAGTTACAGACACCAACATAATGTTCATCAACCCAATGGCCGCCCCTATCAGGGTAATTAATCCAATCAACGTAGCCCCCAACTGTATGCTTCCCGTGAGTTTAATCAGCATGCTGGCGATATTGTCGCTTTTTACAATACTGAAAGAATCATCCGAGCCTACCTTATCTTGTCGTACCCGCCTGAACACGCCCGTTGCCTCTCCAATGGCCGCTTCCATCATGTTCGGGTCATTCACCATCACGCTTATTCTAAAATTCATGTTCGGGCGCGAAAAATACTGGCGTACATTCGACAGCGGAGCCAGACAGTAGCGGTCGCCACTAAATCCCACACTCGAACCGCGCTCCTTTAGCACCCCGATCACCTTGTATTTGCCGGCGCCAATAGAAATAACCTGGCCTACAGGTTCCTCGTTGTTCGTAAAAAGCAATTTGGCTATTTCATTCCCAATCACGGTAACCGGACTTCCGTTTTCAATTTCCGTTGGATTAAAATTTCGCCCTTTTTCTATTTCTAATCCTGCGGTAGTAAGGTAATTATCGTCCACGCCCATCACCTGCACGTTGGGGTTGCTTTTCTCCGACTGAAATTTCAACGTGGCGATACCTGTTCCGTAAGTATAAATGGAGGTGACCACCGGAAAAGTATAGCTTTTTTTAAAGTCAAGCGCCTGTTGGTAACTGATCTCCTTATAGTCTTTGGCACGATTTCCTCTGCCCCCGATGTGCACGCGGACATCCCTGTTTTGTATATTAAAGGTGTTGGAGCCCATCATGGCGAAATTATTGTTCAGGAAATATTCAACCGCATCAATGGCCGTGAGTATGCCTACCAGAGCCATGATGCCAAAGGCGATGATCATGACAGTTAAGATAGTGCGCAACATGTGACTCTTTATAGAGAGCAGCGAGATACGCAGGTTTTCTTTTATAAACTGAAGGTCGGTCATGGTTTTAGTCTTCTTTTTGTCCGAACGCCAGATCACCGGCATCACCCAGTCCGGGCACGATGTAGGCCTTGGCAGTCAGTTCATCATCCACAGCGCCCACCCAGAGTGTAAAGGGTTTCAATGAAAAATGACGTTTCAGTTTCATGATCCCTTCATCACTGGCCAGCAGGGTCACGACATGGATATGTTTTGGTTCGCCATTCAGCATCAGCCCTTTTAAAGCGGCCACGAGTGAACCTCCCGTTGCCAGCATCGGATCACTGATAATCAATACTTTTCCGTCGAGGGAAGGGGCTGAAACATAATCCAGTTTAATGGTAAAGTCTTCGTCTTTGGTATATTTTCGGTAAGCCGACACATAAGCGCTGTCTGAATCATCAAAATAATTCAACAATCCCTGATGAAAAGGCAATCCGGCACGGAGAATGGTGGCCAAAACAGGCTTTTCGACAGGCAGGTGCATGTGGGCTATTCCGAGCGGTGTTACAATCTCCGTATCGCTGTAGCTAAAGGTTTTACTTATCTCGTAGGCAAAAATTTCACCTACCCGTTCCATGTTTCTGCGAAAGCGCATCCTGTTCTGTTGGATATTTGCATCACGCAATTCCGACAAAAACCGGTTAAAAATGGTGTTCTCTTTTCCTATTTCCCTGATCATCTTGTAAGTATTTGAAACAAAATTAATCGAAATCACTGGTAAAAACCCAAACAATCAATTTTTTTTGAACATTTAACGCTATCCTGATCATACCGAGGTTTTTAAACGTGACAGCATCTTAAACATCAATTTCGAGATCGGACTTAACCTATTTAACTGCAAATTGTAATAGGAAGTCTCTCTGGCTCCAAATCCGGCATAATACCTGGCCAGATCACTGTTGTTCGATCCTTCAAAGTCGAGGATGAATTTGCCAGGAGCAAAGTCTTTGATTACCGCATCGATAAGAAAGGTCAGGGCAGATACTTTCCTTCCCTGCTCGCTGGTTCCTGAAAACAGAAAAATCAACCTGCCGGCCCTTTTCAGGAAAAATGCACCCGAAACCAATTCGTTGTGGGCGTTATAAACACCATACGACAGACCTATTCCCTGATAAACAGCCTGATACATCAAACGGTTAAGGGTCTGGTAATGTTGGTCAGTCCACTTACTCACCTCTTTGCCCCTGTTTTGTCGGAACAACGAAATGATTTCCTCGTGGTTGAGTGACGGGGTCATGGTCAGCCCGCTTTTTTCGGCCACCTTTAGATTGCGTCTGGTGTTGGTATTGAATTTATTATGTAACACCGGATACTCGTTTATCAGGTCAAGCATGAAATTGCTGTATTTCGTAACGGGAAAAACAGCAGGATCGGGAGCACTAACGCTATTCAGATTTAAGTTTATTACCCGCACGTAAGCCGGAATACGTTTAATGAATTCGGTAACGATGTCCGGCGTGAGCAAGCTAACCGAAAACACTCCGTGTTGCTGCGCGAAAAATGGCTGGTACGCATAGGTAATGCCGTATTTCTTTTTCAGCGGCAAGGGCATCACGCGCACGTAATCGTCCTCCACCAAAGCCGCCCAGCCCGGATGAATAATATCCAGGTACCAGGAAGTGGCATACACATTTCCATTGAAAGCATGGGTTAGGCAGGCATCCCATTTTTGTTTGTTGATGTCGTCGTGAGCCAGAAATCTAATTTTGTGCATTTTACAATTATTTTAAAATGATAGCCTAAGACCTAACAATTAAGGTAACGCTTTCTGAATCAACACCTCATACACTTCACGCCAACCTTTCCAGCGTTTTTCATCGCTTAGCGACTCATTGTGCCACAAGGAGATAAAAGTTCCGTTTACCTGACGCACCTCCCCGATCAAGGTTGATATTTGGTTGATGGCATCGGCCGGGGTGAGTTTCATGTAATCTTTCAGCGTTCCGTCCATCACCATAAACGGGTGTATCCGCAGCTTGGTTTCCACCTCCATGTCCAAATCATAAAAGTTATAGGAATCACAGATCCCGGCACGAAATCCGGTAAGCGCTGCATATCCCATGGTGTAATCATCGGTGATGCCGTTATCGATTAAATTGCGGTAAGTATGCGGCAACATCAGTCGGAGGAAATGCTGTCTGCTGCGGTTTATCTCCTTGTTTACCACCTTTTCCAACGAGGCCTTTTCTTTGGCAAGCAATTCCGGATTATCATTGGTACGGTAGGAAGGATGAATGCCCAGTTTGGCATAATCCAGCATGCGTTTGATTAAGAAACGGAAAGTCCGGTTGCGGGTATTTATATTTTTATCGTATTGACCATAGTGTCCGAACAAGAAAAAATAAACCGACTTAAGCTGATGTTTCTTCTGCAGTTCAATTTGATAGTCAAAATTATCGAACGGATCTTTTTTACTTCCAAACAAAACGCGTGTACGTTGAATGGTATCCTCCCAATCAAAGTTTTTCAAGGCCAGCAGATACCCACCCACAGCCCGCACCAATCCTTTCTGGCTATAGGCATAGGCCGCATCGATGTCGTAAGTAGGCACAAACCGATATTGGCGGGGCGGAAAGTAGAACTTTGGATATCTGGTCAGAATCAATTCTTTAATTTTCAGTGTCCAGATATTCACCATGGGTTTTTGCAGTATGCCCATCCGCGTACTCGCGCTCAGGTGGGCTGTGAAACGTCCATGCTGATCGGGTACATAAGGTTGATATTCCTCATATCTTGAAACCAGATAAAAGATGGCAGAAAACACATCAAATGGCAGAGCCGATTCGGCAGAAACAACCGGGAAAAACGCTTTGTTGCCTTCGAAAGTGAAGGGATTTAAATCGACAGGATTAACCCCGCGCTCGAACAACAAACCATTGCTTTTGATAAAAATATCGTCGGAACAGGGCTTGGAGGCATACACCAACTTAGCGCCATCAGCCGACTGAAAAGTATCCAAATCGTCGGTGAGTGTATAGGAAATCTTAAGCAAATCCTTGCATACCAGCCTGAATACGTACTTCACGCGACTGGTTCTTTTGGGCACATATATGAGTAAACTTTCCATCCTATCAAAAGTAAATAAAAAAAGCCATTTCAAACGAAATCAGGACAAAAAAGGCAATGCAGTTTTTCATGAACATTATTATCACATTTTCCTTTTATGCAACCGTCAAAAATAAGTACTTTTGAGCTCTCAAATAGACCATATGGACAACTTTATTGTATCGGCACGCAAATACCGCCCTGCTACTTTTCGCCAGGTAGTTGGCCAGCAGGCCATTACATCCACTTTGCAGAACGCCATTAAAAACAACCATCTCGCTCAGGCTTTTCTTTTCACCGGTCCACGCGGTGTAGGCAAAACCACCTGCGCCCGTATTCTGGCCAAAACCATCAACTGCACCAACCTGAACGCCGACCTCGAGCCCTGTGATCAGTGCGAGTCGTGCCGTTCGTTTAACACCAACTCGTCGTTTAATATTCACGAACTGGATGCCGCTTCCAACAACTCGGTGGACGACATCAGAAACCTGGTGGAACAAGTGCGCATCCCCCCGCAGGTAGGAAAATACAAGGTCTACATCATCGATGAGGTGCACATGCTCTCGACCAGTGCGTTTAATGCCTTTTTAAAAACCCTGGAAGAACCGCCTGCTTATGCCAAATTTATTCTGGCCACCACTGAAAAACACAAAATTATCCCTACCATTCTCTCCCGTTGTCAGATCTTTGATTTCAGGAGAATTACCGTGGAAGATACGGCTAACTACCTACAGTATGTGGCCGACAACGAACATATAACCACCGATGCCGAAGCGCTGCACATCATCGCCCAAAAGTCGGACGGAGCCATGCGCGATGCGCTCTCCACTTTCGACCAAATCGTTAGTTACAGCGGCAATAACCTGACTTATAAAAGTGTGATTGAGAATTTGAATATCCTCGATTATGAATACTTTTTCAGGATTACAGACAGCATCCTGCAACGAAATATCACAGATCTACTGTTGGTTTTCAATGAAGTTATCGAAAACGGCTTCGATGGCCAGCATTTTATTATGGGGCTTGCCGAACACCTGCGCAGCCTGCTGGTAATGAAAAACCCGGAGACCATTCAACTGATGCATGCCAGCGAACAGTTAAAAGTGAGGTATAAAAACCAATCTTCCGCCTGCCATCAGGATTTTCTGTTTAAAGCACTTGACATTTGTAATCAATACGATTTGAAATACAAGGCCAGCAACAACAAACGACTTCACATTGAAATTGCACTGCTGGCTTTGGCCGATATAAATAACCAGCCGGCGCAAGTTAAAGCCAGTGTAGCACCTCTTACCAGCAAACCTGAGCCTATCAAAAACGATGCCGGAGAAAGCAAGTCGACCTATCAGCCGGTGACAAAGCCCGTTGAAAAAGCACCTCCCCCACCCGTCTCTAAACCGGAAACACAGACTCCATCGTCGCCTGCAACGCCAGCTGCTGAAAGAACGAAACCAGAGGCGGCCTCTCCCAGAAAAATGCCGGAATCAGAGACAGGTAACGGAAAAGTGATGCGAAATATTTCCATCAAAAAAAGCATGGACCTGATTAAAAACGGAAAGGAAAACGACGACCAGAAACCTGTAGAAGTAATCGACAACCCTTTTACACAGCAACAACTGGAAACCGCGTGGAACACTTTTTGTCGGGCATATGAGGAAAAATCGCCCAGCTTTGCCAATGCGTTGGCTAAATACGTTCCTGCAATTGGTGATAAACATGTAATTACCTACAAAGTCGACTCTTTGATTATCTCGAAAGACACACTGGGTATCTCGAGTCTGCTCGAATTTCTTAAAAAAGAACTACACAACAACCAGATAACCTTAACGGCTACTGTACCCGATAAAACAGAGCCAAAAAAAGCCTACACAGACAGAGAAAAAATGGAACGGCTGATAGAAAAATATCCTGCTGTACAAAAATTGAAAGATCAGTTTAATCTTGAGATTGGGTTTTAAGTCAATCCAGAAATTCAGGGATATGCAGATAAGTTATCTTAGCTGTCCCTAAATCGTGATCTCCTTTGCGTATCCAGCTTTCTATTTCGTTACTTAAGTTTCGCCGTTGATTTTGAGTTTTCATTAGCCTGTATATGGGCATAATACAATGCAATCATTTTCTTTGCCCAACTCCGTGTAGCTCTGTGACTTCTCCGTGCAACTCCGTGTAACTTCCTGAAATCTCC
>DJVY01000154.1 GCA_002440885.1 Bacteroidales bacterium UBA6244 | reverse complement strand
TGGCTATTTCGGTTTGAATTGTGCCAGTAAAATCGGAGTTATTGTGCCAGCGGTTTCGGTTCAAACCGTGCCAATGAGGGGCTGAGGTCGCAGACCGATTTCGGTTCGTTTTGTGCCATTTTAAAAGATCAGGTTTAAATCTGTTATATCGCATAAAGAAATAAAATGCGATATGGCCAANNGCACTAAACGTCAGAAGTCAGGAAGAAATAAAATGCGATATGGCCAATACACTTGATCCTATGGATTTGAAACAAATAATAAGCCTTCACCTTGATGGTTTGAGTAATCGTAATATCGGAGAGCTTCTGGGCATCTCCCGTAATACAGTAAATGCATATCTGAAACTTTTTCAGTCATGTGACTATCAGCTGGAAGAACTCCTTCAAATGGAGCCTCCAACATTAAAAGAACTTTTCCCTTCCCACACCACCATTGTCAACCAACGGTATAACGAGCTGATGCTTTACTTTGAAAAGATGAAGCACAGCCGTAATCATCCGGGGTTTACCTTTGGTTTTCATCACAATGAGTATAAACAACAGGTTGAAAATCCTTATGGTTTTACCCAGTTCATGGAGCACTTTAACCGGAAATACGCTAAGGTGAAGGGTTCAATGAAACTTGAACACAATGCCGGCAGTGAGCTGTTTATCGACTTTGCAGGAAAGAAGCTCCATATTGTTGATGCCCTTACAGGAGAACTGATACCAGTTGAAGTTTTTGTGGCCATTTTACCCAATAGCCAGTACACCTATGCTGAGGCATGCCTGAGCCAGAAAAGAGAAGATATGATCGCATGTACAGCCAATGCCATGTCGTTTTACGGAGGCGTACCAAAAGCTATCGTTTCTGATAATTTAAAATCGGCAGTAACCAGGGCCAGTAAATATGAAGCTGATATCAACCGGACTTTTAAAGAATTTGCGCGGCATTACAACTGTGTAATCAACCCCACACGTGGTTACTCCCCTCAGGATAAAGCACTGGTTGAAAATGCTGTCCAACTTGTTTATCAGCGTATTTACTACCCAATGCGGGAGATGACTTTTTTTTCATTAAGTGATCTGAACAAGGAAATCAGGAAGCTCTTAGAACCCTATAACGATCTGCTTTTTCAGCGGAAAGAGGCCAGCCGAAAGGAACTTTTTCAATCGATAGAACGAAGCTGCCTCAAGCCATTACCAACAACTGCTTACGAACTTAAAGATTACAGGCGTGCCAAGGTACAGAAGATCGGGTATGTTTACTTTTCGCCCGACAAGAGCTATTACAGTGCGCCTTACCGATACATTGGAATGGATACACAAATACATTTTACAAAATCTACCGTTGAAGTATACTATAATCACGAACGTATTGCAGTACATGTCCGTAACCAATCAAAAGGAATTTACAACACCAACAGAGAGCATTTAAGCAGTCAACACAAGGCCTATTCCCAATGGAGTCCTGACTTTTTCAAGAAGAAAGCAGCAATACATGGCCATAATGTTTTGGCCTGTATAGAAGGGGTTTTAATCAAAGGTGATTACCCCGAAACCCAATATAAGCGATCGATGGGCATCCTACAGCTTCACAGGCAGTATGGTTCTCAAAGGCTTGATGCTGCCTGTAAAATTGCTGTTGAAGCAGAAATTTATTCCTATAAACGAATCCAGAATATACTAAAAAACAATATCGACAAAGAACCAAGCCAACAGCAATCAACCGGGTTGTTTGAATCACACATTCCGCAGCATAAAAATATAAGAGGCGCAAGTGCCTATCAATAATCAAAATTAAATAATATGAACAACAATCAAACAGTTGAAAAACTAAAGTCAATGCGTTTAAGTGCCATGGCCGAGATGCACCTTCAGCACGTAAAAAACAATCAGTTTAACAATGTTACGCCAGACGAATACCTGGCATTACTGGCCGATCATGAATGGGAAGACCGGCAAAACAAGAAGATCGCCCGGTTAATTACAGTGGCAGGGTTTCGACAAAAAGCCAGTGCCGCCGATATTAACTACACTGAAAACCGGAATCTGGATAAGAACATGTTTAACCGTTTAAGCACGCTGGATTTTATGAAGAAAAACGAAAACATCATCATCACCGGAGCATCAGGCGTTGGTAAAAGTTATCTGGCACAGGCACTGGGCAATCAAGCTTGTTTAATGGGATATAGAGTTTTATACTCCAATACCTCCCGATTGTTTACAAAGCTTAAACTATCAAAAGTTGATGGAACATATATCAACGAACTTAAAAAATTGGTTAAAGTAGATTTACTTATCCTTGATGATTTTGGATTGCAAGCTTTTGACAATCATGCACGTGAAGCCTTAATGGATATAATTGACGAACGGTTCAATCAAATGTCAACCATCGTTTCGTCACAAATACCTGTATCGGTTTGGTACGACATCATTGGTGAAGGAACTATCGCTGATGCCATTTTAGATCGATTGGTAAACTCATCACACCGGATTGACCTTAAAGGTGAATCATTAAGAAAAGGAATTTTGAAAAATGAATAATTAATTTTGTACTATTGTTTGATCTTTTAAAGTGGCACCATTTGACCGAAAAGACTGGCATGGTCACTCCGAAATAGCCAATGGTTACCAACCTGATCATTCAACGCCTCGAAGCTGGTGTGGTGCCGTGGCACATGCCATGGAAAACTGCAGGCGGTTTCCCCCGGAACCTTGTTTCCAAAAAAACTTACCGCGGGTTTAACTTCTGGTACCTGCTCAGCTTCGGATTCGAGCGGCCCTATTTTCTCACCTTTAACCAGGTGCAGGATATGGGTGGCACCATCCGCAAAGGCTGCAAATCATTCCAGGTAGTTTTCTGGAAAATGGTCGAATCGCGCGAAGACCCGGCAAAGAAAGTTCCTTACCTGCGTTATTACAGGGTTTTCCATGTTGATGACATTGAAGGCATCGACCCGAAGAAACTCCCCGAAACTGGTAACCACGACCACGATTTCGACCCCATCGGAACCTGCGACCGACTGGTGGAAGAATGGACCGATTCACCGCTTATCGAACAGGGAAAACCACATGCCTGTTATATTCCATCGCTCGATAAAGTTGAAATTCCATCGCCCCGTACGTTTTTCAAAGACGAAGAATATTACTCGGCGCTGTTTCACGAGCTGGTGCATTCAACCGGCCACCGGAAACGGCTCGACCGGCACAGCAAATTTCCAAATCACTCTTTTGGTAGCAAAGATTACAGCCAGGAGGAACTGGTTGCCGAAATGGGAGCTGCCTACCTCTGCGCTGTTGCCGGCATCGAAAACGAAACTATCGACAACTCAGCCGCCTATATTCAGGGTTGGCTGAAGAAACTCAAAAACGATAACAAGTTTGTTCTACAGGCTGCCAATTATGCCCAGCTCGCTACCGACTATATCCTGGGAATTAAACCCCACGAAACGTCTGAAACTGTTGTCGAACAGGAAGCAAGCTCCATGCAACCTGTTTCTGATACTCTAAACTTTGAACTCTAAACTCTGAACTATCATGAAACAACAACTTACTTTCGCTCAGATAATGGATCCGTTGACACGCCGCTATGGTGTGTCTTCGGTTTTTTCCGATTTCCTCACGCTCCTCATTTGTGCTTTCTCCCACGGGTAGCGGGAAGACGAATATCTCACTGTTATCCGGAAATACGAAAAGCCTGAAGCTTACCGAATATCCGAAGCTCTCGGTGCACTTGTCATCGAAATGACTGGCGACGGTTCCGGTATGGTTGACGTACTCGGCGCCTATTTCGAAGAGTACATTTCCCACGGCCACAACGGTCAGTTCTTCACCCCGCAGCACATTTGCGACATGATGGCCCGGATGATGAACCCTGTTGAACCCATGCCACGAATCGCTGACCCTGCATGTGGATCCGGAAGAATGCTGATGGCTATGGCTAAACTCAACCACTTCGCCCGGTTCTATGGTGCCGACAACGACCGTACCTGTGCAATGATGACTGTGGTAAACCTTACACTCAACGCCATGTATGGCGAAGTTGCCTGGATGAACACAATCACCCAGCAGTGGTATGGCGGATGGCTCATCGAACCAACCATATCCGGTGCGCCACGCGTAAGGCCCATCTCCGAAAAGGAAAGCTACATTAAACTTCGACTCCCGGAAAAACCTGACATTGTACAAAACGATTCTCCCCCTGTTTCAGGGGGAGTACCCGCAGGGGGAGGGGGTATGTTACAAACTACCACTGCTCCTGCCAAACAACTGATTTTCGAATTCTGAAAAAACCCGGATTATCCGGGTTTTTTCAGAATTCGAAA
>DJVY01000229.1 GCA_002440885.1 Bacteroidales bacterium UBA6244 | reverse complement strand
TGAGCTGTTGTCATCGATGGAATCAAAATTCCTTTCGTTGTACTCTTAATGTCGAGTTGGGCAGAATTCGCCGGCAATTCACCGGTATTGTTTATGGCCACCTGAGCACTTATTGTGCCGGATAACCCTAAAGCGATAAGCATAAAAAAGTAAACTAATTTCATAGATTCATTATTTATTGAGTTGAACATTATTTTTAAAACTGTACCGTACACCGAATTGAATGCCGCCTTGAACCAGATGTGATGCCTTATACAGGCCATTCTTATCCGGTAGTTGCCACTCAGGTCTATTTATGTCGTTAAGCCCGTAATCCATGCGTAAAGCCATAATAATAAAAAGGTTGTTATAGGCTTTCACTCTAGCCCCCCAACTCAGGTTGACGATAAAATTGTATTCTTCATATCTATTCTTTACCACGCTTTCTGCTACATCATATTCTTCGTTTGTAAATGGATTTTGGGTTATTTTATGGTATTGTGTATCATTATATTTCCAATGTTGTGTAGCGTTTTCTAATAATGTAAGTTCTACCCCTGTTGAAACAAAAACATTTACCAGATCGGTATTCGTCGAGAGATACACTTGTACTGGCAGACTATTATAACTCAGATAGATTTTTCTTTCCCATTGCCGACCTTCCTGCTCATCAGAATAATATTGTTGTGCTTTTCTTTTAGTGTAGCCAATACTAACACCAAGCCAATTGGAAATATTGTAACCAAGGTGGGCGTTGCCTGAATAGGCTGGAGCTAGATCATACTTGTATTCCATATCGTTACCCCAGGTATTTTGTTGTGTTATTATTGAAATACCACCACTAGCTGATAGTTCTGCAAACAGTCCTTTTTGGGCAATCGCGTAACCCGATATCTGTATAATAACCAAAAGCATCAATAATTTTTTCATACAATTCAACATTTGTGTTGCGATCATTTTTTGATGCGGCAAATGTATTGTGTGAATTTGGCTGTGTCATTGTTTAAGTAGTAGGCAAATAGTAGGCAGGTGCTAATAAAAACACCGAAATAAGTATGCAAATGATATGCATACTTTAACTTTTGAAGGATTTTATCTTCTGTATATCAATTACATAGGTGATCACTCAATTGACAAAACACTAAAGAGTAAGAAATGAGTAGATAAGCGAGCCTCTCAATGCTTCCAATAAGGCGAAGTTAAAGGGTTGCTATGCAATACCAGCATAATAATTAAAGACTGTTCAAAAAAGTGTGTCATAATTGAATTTCTTTTGTTCCAAAAACTGAAGCGCAAATGTTGCTCAGCTCTGGAAAGGATGTGTTCAAATATCACAGAAATAATAAAAAAAACGGCCGTCAAGAGTGACGGCCGCCGGGACCAAAGTTTCCTACCTTTTGTCCGAATCAATTTTTATTAACAATTTATTTTGCGCAAGCGGAAAAACAGCACATAATGTTACCATGGTTATGGGCTGCAACATTGAGGGAATAGCTCCAAGAATCAAGAAGCAGTGCTGGTGCAAAGTGAAATATTATTTGTTTCATTGTATCCTTACTAATTGTTTTCTGGTATTTTAGAAAGTGTTTATTGTTAAAATGACCGGATGGCTCGTACACGAAAAAGATTATTTTTGGAGGTTCCGGCAGGATAACCAAGAGAATCAAACTGTAAATCCCATGCAAGTTCAGAATTATATTCTGTGGAGCTCCAATAAGTATTGCCACTTAATCCGCCAATGGCATCTTTGTTCAGATAAAGTTTACCTAATTCGTCAATACTTGGCAAATACCAATCATCATATCCATTTAATGAAAGGTCAAAGCACAATCTCGCGGCAATCCCCGTGGTAGAACAACCACTTACAATTAAATCTGTGTTATTGTTTCCTGATCCCAAAACAGATTGCGTACCGCCTATTAATGTGCCATAACAACCCCATCGTGCTCCTGTGCTTTGGTCGTTTGGTGCCACAATTATACCATGTCTAACATCAGGATCATATCCTGTATCTCCAGGTTCTAAAAAATATGCAACAATGCCTCCTTGATAGAAATTACCAATCTGTAGGTTATTCACAAAATCATCATCTACCCATGTTGGAACATCATTTACATATTTCAAAATCTGCCCGTTTTGTCCAGCAGCAACCGTTACCCATGCGACACCATTCCAATATTGCATCTGGCCGGGGGCGGTGCCGTCAGGAACGCTGGGGTCAGTTTCATTGCCCCATTCGGTTGCCGAGGCATCCGAGTTCATTTTTAACACCTGGTTGGCCGTTCCTTTGGTGCTGGTTACCAGGCCTGTGGCGCTGTTTTGCAAAATACCCTGAGTAGTTAAAGCCGGAATAACTACCTGCCCATTGCCCTGTATCCTGAACAATTCTGTTGAAGTAGTCGCCGAAGTGGCTGCATAAAATTTAAAATTCCCGGTTGTGCCGGCCATCTGAAAACGCAATGCATCCGCATTCAGACCCAGACCGGTAAATTCGTGGTCGTTATCATTTGCGGTAAAAAGTGTGATTTTTCGGTTCGAGATTGCATTTCCCAGGTCCAGTGTTGCTTTGGGGGCAGTGGTTCCAATTCCCACTTTCCCGGATTGGATGGTCAAAACGGTTGAGCCATCCTGATCGAAATCATAATCACGGTCGGAGTTAAATGCCAGGGTACTTGCCTTTATACCAACCCCGAAAGAACTTTGAGGTGTAGCTCCACTGAATAAAAGCAACTGATAATCTGTCCACTCATTAAAGCCGTCTCCTATATTATTGCCAAGGGTTAACCTGCTGCCAGGGCTTGAAGTACCGATGCCAATATTCCCTGCATTGTAATAAATATTGGAACCGCTGGTTATCCACTGGCTTACGGAAGGAGTTGCCCAGCTTGTGTTCCCGCTGCCATCCGAAGTGAGCACCTGGCCGTTGGCACCTCTGGCTTCCGGGAATAAATAACTTGTGCTTAAGCCATTTCCATTGATAATTAATGAGCCGCCGATGGTGGTGTTGGCATTTTTTAAAATGGTGATGGCATTGCTTTTAGCGACATCACTATCCCCGTTCCCAACCACGAAAAGGCGGTCGGTGGCAATCCAGTCGGTGGTGCTTGAAGGGGTGTAATCTGAGTTGTATTTTCCAAATACCGTTTCATTGGCTGATGGAGCCGTAGTCCGGTTTCCAAAGGCAGTTGATATCCGGCCTGATGCAGTAGTATAATCGCCCATGGCAAGTGAAGCGTAACCTGATGCAGCAGGATTATTTCCTATCGCGACAGCGTATATATTGGTTGCTTCCGCATTATTACCCATAGCCATTGAATAATCCTCAGTGGCACTGCTTTCATAGCCCGAAGCGTATGAAAAATGTCCCGAGGCAGAAGTGGAATAACCCAGAGCGGCCGAGGCATCGCCGGAGGCAATGTTCAAACCACCCCCGAGAACAACTGAACCATATCCACTTGATGTATTGTTACCGCCCCCAAGAATAATAGCACCGGTTCCACTGGCTACCTCCGAAGCATCACCTCTTACGCATTGAAAATCAATAGCGTAATCCCCTCTTTTATTTCCACCGACTGCTGTTCCATCAGGCTGATGGGCAACGATACCTCCTGCGCCCTTGGGCTGTAAAACAAAATCGACATTTGAAGCGGCATTATCGGGTGTAAGTTTTACACCGGTTCTGGAGTCGTAAGTGTAATTGGATTCGGTGAAGTTGGTAAGGCCAACGACAGGCCAGTTTTTACGCCATGCTCCATCGAAATAGAGACTGTCGCCAATGATGAGGTTGTCTGATACTGAAGCGCTGCCTGCAACATCGAGTTTGCAGGTTGGAGCACTTTTGCCAATACCAACACCGTTGGGGGCAACGACAAAGGAATAGTTTGGTGAATTTGCATATACTTTAAATGGTACTAAAGAACTATTGGTAAAATCTTTCACATATAAACTTTGTTCGTTGGCAGCAATATCCCAAATATGGGCAGGCCACGATGTACCGTCCTGCTCCAAACGAACAGTTGGACTATCACCCCGTGAAAGGTGTAGTGGCTTCAAAGGTGTATTTGTTCCAATACCTACATTCCCGGTATTGTAATAAATCGTTGAACCATTGGTTGTCCATTGGCTACTTACCAAACCTGACGACACAGGCACTTTCTCCCACTGCGTTCCGTCAAAATAATAAAACGCATTATCCCCATCCGGACCATTGGCCGTTACATACACCAGCAGGCCGGTTGCCGGGGAAACGGGAAGGTTGTTGAAATCCACTCTCGGGATAAGGATGCCTTTGTCGGTTGAGCTCACATCGAGCATGGCACTGTTATCAGGATCATTGCCGGTGGTATTAATGGCGACACCAGTCTGGGCATAACATTGGCTGCCGAAAAGCAATGCTGTGGCAGCTATCATCAGTATAAGTTCTTTCATGATTTTGAGGTGTGTATTTGTGATTGATAATCTTTAGGATAGATTCCTTCGAGGCGGATAAAGGCTTCGGTAAACCTTTTCTCTGAAGAAAAGCCGGATAATAACCCGATGGTTTTGATATCCAGATTCCAGCTTGTTTCTTTATCCAGCAAGCATATGGCGTGTTTAACCCGCCATTTGCAGAGGTACTGAGCGAAAGATTGAGAGGACTCTCCTAAGTAGTTTTCAATATCCGTTTCGGGAATATTAGTTATTACCGAAAGATGATACAAGGTGAAATCGTTTCTGGTGTATGGCCTGTACTGCTTCATACAAAAATCTAACTTTTCGATGGTTGCTGCCGGATAACTGGATTCCTGATTTTCTGAATCCGGCTTCAATTTTTTTCTGTCCATTATTTATGTTATTACTTAATGCTTGAATCAGTTTAAAAGCCAGAGGGAATGTAACCAATCATCGCTTCTGAATATTTTCAGGTAAACTTAAAACAAGGTATTAACCTATTCAAAAAAAAACAAATGCAAATATGGGAGGTGGATAATGAAAAATGGAGGCTTTAGGTAGCCAAAATTGCACAGTTTTTCCGAAAATGGTGCAACCTTGATAAAATTACTGATTTCTAAACTGAACCAGAAATGACTGAGGTGAAATTCCCTCTGCCTTTTTGAAAGCATTGAGGAACGTGTTACGCGAGGCAAAGCCGGAAAGAAAACCGATGGCTTCAAGAGTCAGTTCGTTGCACTTTCCTTCATAAATAAGATTTTTAGCATGATCAACCCGCCAGCTGTTCCGGAAATCGGTGAACGACATTTTTTTTATCTCTCTGAAATAATACGCCAGGTGATGTACCGGAATTTTGAGTAATACCGAAAGCTGTGCCAGGTTGAAATCCTGCTGTAGATAGGGCTGAAATTCTTTCATGCATGCCTCTGCCTGATTTCCGATCAGGATGAGATAATCCGATTCAAATCCGGATGTAGTATTTTTGATTACTGGTGCAATGGTAACGGTGTCAACTTCAATTTCCTGATTTAATCTACCAGGTGTTTGATTGCCATCAGGTGCAGGCACGGTGGTAAAACCATCATTTCTGAGAACAGTTTTATTTCGCGGTAAGCGGGGCAAACCATAAAGAATTCCCGGAAAGAAAAACGGAGATACCAACATCCCGGCAAGTCCTAAGGTTGAGATCACACGCAAAGTTTTCAACAAAAAGTATAAGCTTGAGTTGTCGGTCGTGAAATCGAACATGATGAGGATTTGGCTTACCACAAGAATAAAAAATGAACCTAAAAGAATCATCAACCAAACAGACATGAACGACTGCCGCGAAAAAACCGGAGCATTATTATATTTAACTAAATATTTGATCAGTTTGATAAGAGCAGCACAGGTATATACAAAAATTAAAATTGGTCGGCTAAGAAATAATACCGGATAAGAAACCCATGACGAGAGCATGGTTGGCCTGTAATTTCCAATGGCCTCTGGATTTTGTACTATCGCCTCTGCCGCTTTACTGAGAAGATCAAAAGGTGTGAATATGGCAGGTAGCGCCGACAGAAAGTAAATACCCGCCGGTAAAAGGTGCCATAAATCATTTCTGTGTAAGCGGTGATCATCGGTAACAACACTCCGTACATACAAAAAAAGGAAGGGGCCAATTAAATAAAAGGATGTTGCCAAAAAAGGTATCAAAAACAGGAAAACCTTAATCCAGAATACTGATGCTGAATATAAAAGAATAAATTGAAAGAGACCGTATAAACTGACCAACAGAAAAAAAAGACCAAGATAAACTGATGATCGGTAACTTCTTGCATTAAAGGATATTAACAATACCGAGAGGAAAATCCCGGTAATTGAGAAAAACAGTATCATGTAGCTTTTTATCTAATAAGGCAAAAATAAATGTTTTGCAGAAATCATGCGAACTCATTTACATCAATTCATTATAACTATCTCAGGTTTCGCATGTAATTTTTTCAGCTATTATATGTGAGGGTCAATAAAATATGATTTAATTTTAACCTTCGTGTTACTTCGTGGCTTCTTTGTGGTTCTTCGTGGAACAGCCAGAATGTTATTACACAGAGCGAT
>DJVY01000042.1 GCA_002440885.1 Bacteroidales bacterium UBA6244 | reverse complement strand
ACTACCTCGTCGTATGTGACGGTAATTTCGTTTCCGGCAGCATTTCCCAACGGGGTATTATCGGGCAATTTGAACCACCTTACCTGATCGATGGAATAATCCGGGTAGTTGGGTATAGCTGCATTTACAACGACCACCTGCTGCTGACCCGGACCGCATAAAAATGCATCCAGAATAGATTCGAGCACAATTGGTTTGTTCACAATTTGTACCTGAGTGGAGGCCGAATTAGAGCAAACATCCGAAACCACTACGTTAACAAAATCGGGACTACCGTTTACCTGATAGGTGTACTGATCGGCGGCAGGTAGTTCTCCATTCCATATAAAATTTATGGGAGTTACCCCCCCTTGTGTGACATCGGTGATGGTGAGGTCAATGGTTTCTTTGCAATAGGCTTCGTAGATTTTGGGGTTTTGGGTAAAACTGAAGGGTTCGTTATTGCGCAAAATCAAAGGAATTCTTCCTGAATAAACCGGTCCGCCAAACGGAGAAGGGCGCTTTTCGCATGGATTGGCCGCGTACTGGAAAGTAATATTGGGAATGTCGGCACTTAGGTTTATGGCCTCAACCAATATGGTGACGACAGTGGAGTCTGGCTGAAAATGAACCGAATCACCTGCTAATGGCAGCCCGGAATCGAAATAGGTTATCCGGCATTTATCGCGGTAAGCATCGGCTACCACACGAAACGGGATATAATAATCCTCATCAAACGTTTTGTCTAAGGTAAAGGTCACCACCAAATCGTTGCACTCTTCAATAAGCTGGCCTTCAAGTGCCGGATTGGTAAAGTAATGACTGCTTGTCCACTCAGGTTGATCCATTCCGCCATACAAACTTTTTGCGCCCAGAAACACAGCTGAATTTACGGTAAACCCATCCAGCTGTTCATTTGTCGGGTAATCAAACCAAAAATCTTCGATGGCTATCTTTATTTTGTAGCTGGCACATGGAGTAACATATCTTCTGCGGACAAACATTTTACCTAAATCGCCGACTTGTTTGGTAAAGCCATCAAACTGTGTTCCCAGGTTTTGGCCTGTAGGGATGGTTATCGTCGGGTTTTGTTGATAATAGGTTGGGAAATTGCCGGCATTGATGTTGCCCACATTCACCCATCGATAGGGATCCGGAGTTCCGGGTGGTTGAGCATCTTCTATACGTAAAGCCAGGTTGTTGAATGTATTTGAGCGTTCCATCGAAATCCCAAAAAGGTCGTAAATCTGGCCTGAACCGCTAAAACCGGTTAAATCCGCATCAGGTGGACGGACGTTCGGATATTCTTCGGAAGCGAACACATAGTCGAGGATAATTTCTTCGCCAAAAGGCCGGTAAATAAATTCGATAACAGCCGCATCGCCTGTGTAATCAATCAAGGTATCTTTTCCGCCCAAGGCCGCGAAAATCGTGTTGTACATTTTCAACAAATCCGGATCGCCGGGAGTTCCCATTTTGTCGCTCATCAGTCCGATTCCGTTGGGAGGGGTGATGCTGGTAACTTTTCCGTTCGAAATCACAAGACCACTGTCTAACCCCAGATCTGAACCGTTCCAAAAACGACCCAACGCCTGAGGATTCCCAATAAATTTAATGCTGTTGGTGTCGATTAAGCCGCCACCCCCGTGTAAGCGGTTGAGTATCCAACTGCGCAAGGTGTCTTCGTTATAGCCCAGTGGCGTGTCGTCAGGAGTCAGTTCTTCAACCCGCACAGGAATTTGAGCTGCCACCGACATGATTAGCATGAATACGAGAGAAAGAAGTGTATATCGTTTTATCATTTAGAGCTTAATTTAGCTACAAAAATACTATAAAAACTTGCTTGGCAAGCTGTCAGAAAGATCAAATATTGCATAATTCTACTGTTTGCAGGCAATCCGGCGTGGGATGACATGGTGTTTCATTACTAATTTTTGTTTTTTCCGTCATTTGGATTATGCTTATTTGTTGTGATTCTAAATTAGAAGTTAATTGCAATTTGTATAGTCAAACAAACTACTTTTGTTTTAAGAAAAAAAATACTTAATATATTTATAAATCTTATTGTTATGAACAAAAACCTATTGCTTTTATTGGCTTTCGTCTTCCTACTGATGGAAGCTACTGATTTGATGGCGCAGGAGGTATCCCTGTCAGGCGAAATACGTCCTCGTTTTGAGTACCGTCATGGCTACAAAACCCTGAGTGCAGATGGGGCAAAAGCGGCCTCTTTTGTTTCGCAGCGCACGCGTTTAAACGGTTTTTTTGCCAATGAAAACTTCAAAGTAGGATTGGTGATTCAGGATGTCCGGGTATGGGGCGATGTGTCCCAGCTTAACACATCGGATTTTAATGGCCCGGCAATTCACGAAGCCTGGGGCGAATATCTGCTAAGCAATCAATTTGCCATTAAGGTTGGCCGGCAAGAGATTGTATACGATGACTCACGGATTTTTGGCAACGTGGGTTGGGCACAACAGGCCAGAAGTCACGATGCGGCCTTATTAAGGTACACACCTTCATCTGCTCACCGTATTGATTTAGGCTTTGCCTACAATGCCAATGGAGAATCCTTGTTTAAAGCTGATTACACAGTTAATAGCTACAAAACATTTCAATACCTGTGGTATCATGGTAATTTCGGGAATGCGGGTTTAAGCTTTTTGGCTCTTAACAACGGCATGGCCTACATGGCAGATTCAGCAACCCAAAAAGTAGCCTTCAGTCAAACAGTTGGTGCTCGATTTACTTACGGAAAGAATGCCCTCAGGTTTGATGCTTCCGCGTATTATCAGGGAGGTAAAAATGCCAAAAACAAAGATTTAAGCGCATTGTATTTTTCAGCCAATGCCAGCTATAAAGTTACCGATCATTTTGTTATGGCCTTGGGCGGCGAATACCTTTCCGGAACAACTACTGTAGATCAGGGAGATCCAAACAAAAGAGACAGGTCTTTTACACCGCTCTATGGCACGAATCATAAATTTAATGGGTGGATGGATTATTTTTATGTTGGAACGTATAATGGCAGCAATGGTTTAATTGATCTTTACCTGCCCTTGACCTATTCGATAGAGAAGTTAACGTTTAAGCTCATACCTCACTATTTTATGGCAGCCGCAAAAGTTTCAACCAGAAACAGCATGGGTGCTTGGGAAGGTTTAAGTGGCACTTTGGGTACTGAGATTGATTTCTCTGTTGGTTACCAGGTTTCAAAAAGCCTCGACATAAGTGGAGGTTACTCGCAAATGCTGGCCACTGAAACACTTCAACAACTTAAAGGAGGTGATTATAAAAGCACCAACAATTGGGGCTGGATCATGCTTACCTTTAAGCCGACTTTTTACAGCAAGAAATAAATTACGGGATGTTAGTTCCCTCAAAACAGTGATAAAAAAATGCAAAAGATATCAGACATCATTAACAATTTAATTCCTCCTCCCTCGTGGCGTGTGCCTGTGGCTATCGTCAGCGGGATTTTGTTTGGTCTGGCTGCTTATCTGATTTATGTGTCGAACGCCGTTTCCTACTTAAGCGACGATCCAAAGACTTGCATTAACTGTCATGTAATGAATCCGCAATATGCCACCTGGTTTCACAGTTCGCACCGTGAGCGCGCTTCTTGTAACGATTGTCATGTTCCGCAAGACAATTTTTTCAACAAGTACTTCTTTAAGGCAAAAGATGGCATGCGCCATGCCACCATGTTCACCCTAAGGCTCGAGCCTCAGGTGATCGTGATTAAAGAAGCCGGGGCAGAAGTGGTGCAGCAGAATTGTATTCGTTGTCATAACGAACTCATTACAGACAATAAAATGCTTTCAAAAACAGATAGTTTCGATCATTTCAGAACAGATGGCCGCAAATGTTGGACGTGCCATCGTGAAGTACCTCACGGCAGGGTGAATAGCCTTTCATCGGTACCAAACGCCCAAATTCCCGAAACCAAAAAACCGATTCCGGCATGGATAAATAATTTAACGAAATAGAAAAATCAAGAATTAAAAAGTATAGTCATGAAAAAGAAAAGAAGTCCTTTATTAAATTGGGTGTTGTTTTTAGTCACCCTGGTGGTTGTTTTCTTCCTGGGCTTGTTGGCCTCCTCAGTAACCGAACGTCGGGCCGAGCAGGCCACTATCTGGAAACCTGAGGTACAGATAGCGCAGTTTGAACCACGTAACGAGGTGTGGGGCAAAAACTACCCCACCGAATACGATTCATACGAAAAATTGTCTGAAAGCGATTTCCGGTCGAAATACAATGGCAATGCCATGATAGATATGCTTGAGGTAGACCCGCGACTGGTGGTGATGTGGGCTGGTTATGGCTTTTCCAAGGACTATAACCAAGGCCGGGGTCATATTTATGCCATTGAAGATCTTCGTAATACCTTACGTACAGGCGGACCTACCGGCCCTGACGATGGACCAATGCCTACCACTTGTTGGACTTGTAAAGGGCCGGATGTGCCCCGGGTAATGAACGAAGAAGGTGTTACCGAATATTATACCGGAAAGTGGGCACGACTGGGCTCTGAGATTGTGAATCCGATTGGATGCGCCGATTGCCACAACAACGAAACCATGGAGCTGCAAATTACACGTCCGGCGTTGGTTGAAGCTTTTCAACGTCAGGGAAAGGATATTAACCAGGCAACCCATCAGGAAATGCGCTCGCTGGTTTGTGCTCAATGCCACGTAGAATATTATTTTGATAAAAAGCGTCCCGGAGCCGAAGGTGCTAACTACCTGACTTTTCCATGGGATAATGGTTATTCTGTGGAAGAAATGGAAGCATATTACGACGCCAGAAATTTCACCGACTGGACTCACAAATTAAGTAAAGCCCCTATGCTGAAAGCCCAACATCCCGGCTACGAAGTTTATCTCACAGGAATTCATGCCGAACGTGGGGTTAGCTGTGCCGACTGTCATATGCCTTACATGAGCGAAGGTGGAAAAAAATATACCGACCACCACATTCAATCGCCACTCAACAATATTGAAAACTCATGCATGGTTTGTCACAAAGAAAAGACCGCTCAGCTCATGAACGATGTTTACGACAGACAGGATAAAATTATCGAAAACCGTGATGAACTCGAGAAACTCTGTGTTCGCCTGCACGTGGAAGCTAAGACAGCCTGGGACTTGGGTGCAACTGAGGAGCAAATGAAAGATATTTTAATGGACATAAGGCATGCGCAATGGAGATGGGATTACGCAGCCGCTTCTCATGGTGGCTCATTTCATGCTCCTGTTGAGATTTCACGTGTGGTGGCCACTGGTATCAACATTGCACAGGAAGGAAGAATTAAATTGGCACGTTTGCTCGTGGAGCTCGGATATAAGGGCGAGGTTCCCTATCCTAAAATTGACACCAAAGCCGAAGCCCAACAATATATTGGTCTGCCAATGGAAAAGCTGATTGAGGAAAAGGAAAATTTTAAAAAGAATTTACTTCCTGAATGGGAAAAAGAAGCTAAGACGCGCGAAGCGGCTATGCCGGTTGTTTGGAACAAATAACCAAATGCGCTGGATTGATAAGGAAGGGTTCGCCTCTTTGGTGGTGTGAGCCCTTCTTTTTCGGATAGGCCGTTGTGAGCTAAAAATTGTTTCTTTGTTGTTTAATTATCAGAATGAGTCAAAAACAAAATAAAAAACCGCTCTGGATTCATCCATGGGGATATGTCGAGAGTTTTTCCGTTGCTTTTGGTTTGATAAGCGTGGGCTTTGCCATGGAGTTCAGCACACAGGGGCGGGGCGTACCTGATTTTACCAATGCGACACTCAATGTTACGGCGGTGGTACTGGTTTTTTTGATTCTCACAGGTGGCCTTTTTTTCAGGAAAGTTCCTTTAATTCAGTGGTTATCGGGTGTTCCGGCTGCCATAAGTGCCATTGCCGGCATTTCATTCATGGCCTTGCTGATGGGGCTCACCTTACAACAGCAAAACCCGGATGCTTTTTGGGTAAGTCGTCTTGGCTTATCGCGAATAACCTCTTCATGGCCTTATCTCATCGCCACTTTTTATTTATTGGTTGTGTTGGGGATGGCCACCATAAAAAGGATATATCCATGGAAACCGGGGAATATCGGATACCTGTTAAACCACCTGGGGCTGTGGATCGTGATTTTCGCAGCTACATTTGGTGCTTCTCAAATTCAGCGATTGGAAATGACGCTTCAGGAAGGCCGACTTGAATACCGGGCGCTCGACCGCAAGTACAATGTCTGGATCGACATGCCTTTTGCCATCAGGTTGCACGATTTTGTTTTGGAGCAGTACCCGCCAAAGTTGGGCATTATCGATAATAAAACGGGTAGGATAATACATGAAAACGGTAAGTACCTGATGCTTGTCGATACAGCGGCCACTGGTACGATGTTGGACTGGTACATCCGAGTTTTAACATACTTCGATCAATCGGGAAAGGCTGGTGAACACTATTATTTTAATAACGAGCCGGGAGCTGCGCCCTCAGTGCAGGTTCAGGCCAAAAATGAAAAATTTTCTGACACCATCACCGGATGGATTAGCTGTGGCAGTTTCAACAGACCTTATGAGGCACTTAAAATCAGCGATCAGTATTCGTTGATCATGCTTTTTCCTGAACCGAAAAGATTTTTGTCTGAGATTGAAATACTCACTAAGGACACCGAAACGGTTCCTGTTTCACTGGAAGTAAATAGTCCGTTTTCCTTTCAAGGTTGGAAAATATACCAGGTGAGTTATGACGATGAGCTGGGGCGTTGGTCGGATACCTCGGTAATTGAATTGGTTCGCGATCCCTGGCTTCCTGCTGTTTATTCCGGCATTTTTATGATGATGGCCGGAGCGGTTACCTTGTTTTGGAGAGGAAATAAAACCCTTACTACATCATGATCTGGATTAACTATAATGTCTATGCTGCGCTTGCAATAACCACCTGGCTGGTTGGTTTGTTGCTGATGTATCGGGGTAAGTCTGCAGGGACTAAAAATGCCGGATTGGTTTTTATTGTCGTCGGGCAACTGATTATCTCCTTTTTTCTGGTTCAACTCTGGCTGCTGCTCGATCGACCACCGATGCGTACACTTGGTGAGACGCGACTTTGGTATAGCTTTTTTCTGCCGGCTGTCGGACTTGTTACTTATTTTCGCTGGCGATACAGATGGTTTCTGGCGTACAGTCTGATCTTGTCGGCTTTGTTTTTGGTGCTTAATGCCATTTATCCCGAAAACTATTCTAAAACCCTGATGCCGGCTTTACAAAGTCCTTGGTTTGTTCCGCATGTTGTTGTTTATATTTTTGCTTATGCCCTTTTAGCGGCAAGCAGTATTGTTGCTGTCAGGGGGCTTTTTTCGAGCTATCGCCAACAAGATGAGGTCACCCGACAATCGCTTGGTTTAGCCGACAACCTTGTTTACATTGGATTTGCTTTTTTAACACTTGGCTTGCTGTTTGGCGCGCTTTGGGCTAAAGAGGCCTGGGGTCATTACTGGACCTGGGATCCAAAGGAAACGTGGGCTTTCATCACCTGGATTATCTATCTGCTCTACCTCCATTTTCGTTTCCGCCAAAAACTGACTGCAAACCAACTGTTTTGGACACTGTTGATCGCCTTCTTGGTATTGCTTATTTGTTGGTTTGGCGTGAATAATCTTCCTTCGGCTGCCAACAGCATTCATACTTACACCCGATAAGTAAAGAACATATCTTACATTTCATTAATTTAGTTCCTTTACAGAGGCTTTTTGATTAATTTTGGAGTTCAATAAAAATCAAGGCCTTGTTACGCATCGAAGATTTACAGATCAGTTTTAAAAATGAAAAGGGTGAAAATTTCGCTGTTAAGGGCATTGATATCCACATCAACAAAGGTGAATCTCTGGGACTGGTAGGGGAGTCGGGCTCAGGCAAGTCGTTGTCGGCGCTTTCGATTATGGGGTTGTTGCCAAGTCAGGCTGCTGTGCCTAAAGGCCGTATCTTGTTTAACGGTCACAACTTATTGTCCTTTACCCGACGAGAGATGAACGGATTCAGGGGACAAAAGATTGCCATGATTTTTCAGGAACCCATGACCTCCTTAAACCCGGTTATGCGTTGTGGCCGACAAATTTCGGAGGGAATCATTCGACACCAAAAAGTTAGTAGCCGTGAGGCTCAAAGGCAGGTTGTTGATTTATTTAAACAGGTAAACCTGCCGCGCCCTGAACAAATTGCCAAGTCGTATCCACATGAGTTATCGGGAGGTCAAAAACAAAGGGTTATGATTGCCATGGCCATTGCCAACCACCCTGATCTGCTTATTGCCGATGAGCCAACCACAGCACTTGACGTAACCGTGCAGCAGGAAATTTTGTTGTTGCTCGATCGCTTGCGCAGAGAAAACAACATGGCTTTGTTGTTTATCAGCCATGACCTGGGGGTGGTTTCCAGAATTTGTGATCAGGTAGCTGTGATGCTTAAGGGGGAGATTGTGGAAAAAGGGCGCAGCCGAGAGGTGTTCGCCAATCCACAGCACAGTTACACCAAAGGACTACTGGCTTGCCGTCCGCCGTTGACGACGCGACCCACCCGCCTTCCTGTTATCGAAGATTTCCTTTCGGGGAAAACCGATCTGAATCACCACGATAGGGGTTATGTAAAACCAAATAAAGAGGTCAGCAACACTTCTCCATTGTTAAAAATTGAGCATTTGCAAAAGACCTACGTTACCGAACGCAGCGTTTTTGGAAAGCCACTCAAATCGATTCGTCCGGTGGATGAGGTTTCGTTTGAGGTTTTTCCGGGCGAAACACTGGGACTGGTGGGCGAATCAGGCTGCGGAAAAACAACGCTTGGGCGAACCATCCTCAAGTTAATAGCCGCTGATAGTGGCCGAATTGTGTTCGACGAACGTGATCTGACCCAACTAAATCTGGCTGAAACCAAGCAAATGCGCAGGGAGATGAACATTGTTTTTCAAGATCCCTATTCATCGCTCAATCCCCGAATGAGTATTGGCGAAGCCATTATCGAGCCCATGATTGTACATCGCCTGTATGGAAACCAAAAGCAACGTAAGGAAAAAGCCACCGAAATCCTGGAACGAGTCGGGCTACAGGCTGAGATGATGGGCCGATTTCCTCATGAGTTTTCGGGCGGCCAACGGCAACGCATCGTCATTGCTCGCGCCCTGGCCCTGCAACCGCGTTTTATTATTTGCGATGAGGCGGTATCTGCTCTCGATGTCTCGGTTCAAGCCAAAGTACTCAACTTGCTTAACGACCTGAAGCGGGATTTTGGCTTTACTTACATTTTTATTTCTCACGATCTGTCGGTAGTAAGGTACATGTCGGATCGTATTATGGTGATGAAGGACGGAAAAATTATCGAAACGGGTGATGCCGATGACGTGTTTCTTCATCCGCAAACCGAATATACCCGAAAGCTGATTTCGGCATTGCCCACTTTAGCAATAACTAACTAATAAACAGACTTATGTCGAAGAAAAACAATACCTATCCAAAGAATGCGCTGGCCGGCGTAATTCTGAGCATATTTGCAGAAAATCCTTTCAAAGCTTACAATTACAAACAAATAGGACATTTAATCGGTATTAAAGACAAGGCCGGTCGCGATTTGCTGCACCAGATGCTTGACAGCCTGCTCGAAGCGAACGACCTACAGGTAGTGAAAACCGGAAAATATATTCTTAACCCGGAGAGATTGCAGGCTTTAGCCAATAAAAAGCAGTTTATTACTGGAAAAGTCGATTTAAAGAAAACAGGAAAGGCGTATGTGATTTCTGATGAAGGAGGTGATGATATTTTTATCGCCTCAAACAATGCAGGGCACGCACTTCACGAGGACCGTGTAAAGGTTTTTATCTTTCCCAAACGGAAAAATCACAAAACCGAAGGCGAGATTGTTGAAATTTTAAGCCGTACAAAAGATACTTATGTGGGTGTTCTGGAACTAAATAAGTCGTTTGGTTTCGTTATTGCCGACAGTCAGAACATGCCTTATGACATCTTTATACAGCCTCAGCATTTAAATCAGGCCAAGAATGGTGAAAAGGTGTTGGTACGCATCGTCGATTGGCCTGATCATGCCAATAACCCTTTCGGTGAAATAGTTGAAGTGTTGGGAATGCCGGGTAACAATGATGTGGAGATGAAATCTATTCTGGCCGACAACAATTTCCCCTTGTCATTTTCACCCGAAGTGGAACGGGAAGCTGCTGGCAGTGAAACTACTGTTGGGAAGGAAGAACTCAGGCAAAGGAAAGATTTTCGCGATACTTTTACCCTCACCATCGACCCTTATGATGCCAAAGATTTTGATGATGCGGTTTCACTAAAAAAACTCGATGACGAAACCTGGGAGGTAGGTGTTCATATTGCCGATGTGTCTCATTTCGTGCAGCCGGGAAGCCTTTTGGACAAGGAAGCTTTTCAACGGGGCACTTCCATTTATTTAGTCGACCGGGTAATTCCTATGCTTCCCGAAAAGCTGTCGAATAACGTGTGTTCGCTCAGGCCTGACGAGGAAAAATTAACTTTTTCGGCAGTATTTAAAATGAACCGGAAAGCTGAAGTAACTGATCGCTGGTTTGGCAAGACCATTATCAAATCCGACCGACGTTTTACCTACGAAGAAGCGCAGGAAATTATTGAAACCAACAAAGGCGATTTTAACGAAGAAATTCAGGTGCTGCACGCGCTGGCTACCTTGCTGCGGAAAAAGCGCTTCAACAACGGATCGATTAACTTCCACTCGGAGGAGATCAAATTCAGACTTGATGAAACCGGAAAACCAATTGAAACCTACATTAAGGAGCAAAAGGAAGCTAACCACCTGATTGAAGAATTTATGTTGCTGGCCAACAAGCATGTGGCCGAGTTTATCGGAAAGCCTGAACCCGGCAAAAAGCTAAAAACTTTTGTGTACCGCATACATGACGAGCCAAACCCGGAAAAACTGAACACCTTTGTGCAGTTTCTTAAAAAGTTGGGTTACTCGTTAAACGTGAGTTCCAGAGAAAGTCTGGCAGCCTCTTATAACAGTCTGTTTGAAAAAATTCATGGAAGGGGAGAGGAGACCATGATCGAAACCATTGCGGTGCGAACCATGGCCAAAGCCGAATACTCGACCGAAAATATCGGGCATTATGGGTTGGCTTTTCCATTTTACTCGCATTTTACTTCGCCCATTCGCCGATACCCCGATTTGATGGTACACAGGCTGCTTCAGCGATACCTGGA
>DJVY01000245.1 GCA_002440885.1 Bacteroidales bacterium UBA6244 | reverse complement strand
ATTTTACCACCTCGAAGATCAAAAAGGGCTGGACTAAAACGTCCAGGATTACCTCGGGGGTAAAGTCGGCGAGCAAATCGAGTCAGAAATTTAGTTTTACCCAGATAGGCCCTGAAAAGGAGCAAGCCGAAGTGTCGTGTCTGGGTCAGCTATCTCAGGCTGAAATTGAGATTGTGAGAAACCTGTTGGCGCTGAGCTATGAGTTTAAAAACTGCTTCACCGGGAGTGTGGAGGTGGTGGCTGATTCTACCACATGGGAGTTCATCATCATCGAGCCCGACAGCAAACCCGAGACCGGTGGATCTTCCGGGTTTATCCGAAACGGCAACAAAGAACTTATTGAACTCTTCGCCATTACAGCGCTGGAAGGCAAAAAAATTCCCGGATTCCTGCAGGGTGTTGTACAAGGGTTTGAGTTCAGACTCGACGGACAACCCATTGGTGCCGTATCGCTTTACAACAAAGGAAATGTAGTGTTTTCAGAGACCGCCTCTGCCCGGCTTAAACTGGTCATGGCTTCCTTGTCTACAGCCCTTTTGGTGCGCTCCAATTTAAACGAACAGTAGACGGGGTGATTCACAATATTTGGCTTTGGCGTTGGCTTTGGCTTTGGCCTGACTCCCGTCAGTTATGAGATGCTAGTTTTTATTTTTCATTTTTCATTTTTCATTTTGCATTTTGCATTTTTCGTCACTCCGCCCCTTTGGAGAATCGGTTGATGTATAACTTAGAGGCAGAACAATTATCGTAATGACCAAAAGTTATGACCAAAAGTTATTATAATGCCGTAAAGTATGATTTATACTTGTGAAAAAAGGGCTTGTCATGCCTTGGATGCTATTTTTTCCAGACTCATGCCGGCGTTGACAATACGGTTGTCCAATTCGAAAAAATTCTTGTACTTTTGAGCCTTCACTTGATTTGTTATGCTGTTAAAAGAGGTTGTTGGTCAACAAGAGGTTAAAGAACGGTTGCTTTCGAGTTACCGGGGAGGTCGGCTGGCGCATACCCAGTTGTTTCTCGGACCTGAGGGGTCGGGATCGTTGCCGTTGGCCATTGCGTTCGCCCAATATGTTAATTGTGCTTCGCCAAGCCAGAACGATAGCTGTGGGGTGTGTCCTTCGTGCAAGAAATACCAAAAATTTGCTCACCCCGATTTGCATTTCTATTTCCCTACCACCTCCACCGACGTGGTAAAAAAAGAGCCGAAGTCGGAACTTTTTCTCAATGAATGGCGTGCCTATCTGTCAAAAAATCAAGGATATGCCACCCAAAACAGCTGGTATAACTTTTTAGATGTAGGAAACAAGCAAGGTACTATTTATGTCCGTGATGCTGCCGACATCATCAGCAAAATGACCCTGAAGGCTTATGAAGCGCGCTACAAAGTGGTGGTGATTTGGTTGGCCGAGAAACTCAATGACCAGGCCTCCAACAAGCTGTTGAAAACACTGGAGGAACCTCCTGACAACACCCTCATTATGCTCATCGGTGAGCGTTATGAGTTGCTTCTGGCTACAGTACGATCACGGGCGCAACTGGTAAAAATTCCACCGCTGAGCGATCATACTGTGCGCGACTGGCTGATAACCAGTAATGTAGAGCCGCAGACGGCTGAGCTGGTATCAGTTCAGGCCAATGGCAACCTGAACAAGGCGCTCGATCTGCTCGAACATGCCGAAGAAGAACAATCCAATTTCATGCTTTTCCGCAACTGGTTGCGCCAATGCTATAAACCGGGAAGCTATGTCGAAATTCACCGGACAAACCAGGAACTGGCTAAGTTGGGACGGGAACGTCAGAAGAGTTTTTTAAGGTACGGCCTCCAAACCATCCACAACGCGCTGACGATAAACCACAACTCAGGACATCTGGTGAAAGCGGCAGGGGAGGAGCTTGATTTTACTCAAAAGTTCGCTCCGTTTATCAACCAGGCCAACCAACAACAGATGGCCTCCCTCTTCGAAGAAGCCATTTACCACATCGAACGCAATGCACACGCCGGCATCTTGTTTACAGATGTGAGCTTTCAACTGGTCGATTTGATTATGCAGGGACGCCGGGTGGTGCAAAAAAAATAGCCATGACTCATTCCTTATCCGAACAAATGCGTGCTTACATGGCCGCGAACCAGCTGCTCACGGACCACGACCGTTTGTTGGTGGCGGTAAGTGGTGGAGCTGATTCGGTGGTGCTCGCTCACCTTTTCAAACAACTGGGCCATACCTTTGCCATAGCCCATGTTAACTTCATGCTGCGCGAAGAAGAGTCGGAAGGCGATGCCTTGTTTGTGAAGCAGTTGGCGGCTGAATGGCAAATTCCGTTTTTTACCATTGCTGTCGATGCCCATGCCTATGCGCACCAACATAAACTAAATACCCAGCTGGCTGCCCGCGAAATAAGGTATGATTTCTTTCAGCGGCTTTGCGAATCGGAGGGGTTTACCAAACTAGCTGTGGCACATCATGCCGACGACCAGGCCGAAACTTTTTTTATAAACCTCTACCGCCGTGCCGGTCTCAGAGGGCTTGCCGGTATTCCGGTAAAAAATGAGAACATCATCCGGCCTCTTCTTTTCGCTTCGCGCAGTGAAATTGAAGACTATGCCCGGATAAACCAACTCCATTTCCGAACCGACTCCTCTAACCTGACCGATAACTATTTGCGTAATAAAATCCGCCATCACCTGCTGCCAAAAGCCGGAGAAATCATGCCGGATTTTGTTTCCGGTTTGTTACAAAGCATGAACCACCTGAGTGAAACCGATGAGCTGATCCGGTCTTTGGTGCAACGTAAAAAAGAGGAGATTTTTTTTGTTTCAAACGATCAGGT
>DJVY01000237.1:5317-5587 GCA_002440885.1 Bacteroidales bacterium UBA6244 | reverse complement strand
GATCATCCAGAAAAACCATCAAAGACCAGAAACATTTCTACACCATAGCCTTCAGCAGCCTGATAGAACTACTCAACCAGCTTATTTTGTCCATGGATCTCGGATTACTTAATGAGGAAAAATACATTGAACTGAGAAGCCACATCGAACACATCTCAAACCAACTAAACAAACTCAGGAAATACACAATATAAACCGAAAACTAATTCATTTATTGCCAACCGTCTCCCCTCAAATGAACAAAAAACAAAGAACAAATCAACAAATCAA
>DJVY01000237.1:0-5243 GCA_002440885.1 Bacteroidales bacterium UBA6244 | reverse complement strand
ATCAACAAATCAACAAACAACAAATAAACCTATCTTTGCAATAGTTAAAATATTAGCCACAAATATACTTTTTAACCATTAACGTCTAATATGGTAGCTGATAATGAATTTATTCTTGATGCTTTCAACCCTGCTTCAATACTAAAAGGTATTGCAATACGCTTACGTGAACGCCGTCTTGAGCTCAACCTCACCCAAAAAGGACTTGCAAGTAAAGCCGGTGTAAGTCTGGGCACGCTCAAACGTTTTGAAAACAGCTATGAAATATCACTGAAACACCTGATAATGATAGCTTTAGTGTTGGATTCCACGGAGGATTTTGAACAATTGTTTACCAAAAGACAATTTGAAAGCCTCGATGAAGTTTTAGAGACAACAAAAGTAAAAAAACGTGAAAGGGGCAGTCGCAATGTTTAAGCACCCAAAAGCACTTGACGTGTACTATAGGGCGCAAAAGATTGGCCGACTGGCACTTGCCCCCGACAGGCGTTGCCTGTTTGAGTATCAATCCGAATGGATCAGAGATGGATTTTCCATATCACCCTTCTACCTTCCTTTAAAAAGCGGTGTTTTTACTGGCAGGGCAGAACCATTCAACGGACTCTTTGGCGTGTTTAACGACAGCCTTCCTGATGGTTGGGGCATGCTGCTTACCGATCGCTGGTTGAAGGAAAAAGGATTGAATCCCGCTGAATTTACCGTCATTGACAGGCTCAGTCTTGTGGGCAACCATGGAATGGGTGCCTTGTCTTACCATCCGGTCCAAATTGATCTGCCCAATGCTGAATTAAACCATCCGCTTGATTACTACGCCAATGAGGTGGCGAAAATGCTGCGTGCAGAAAGCTCAGCTGCCCTGAATGAAATTTTTACTAAAGCAGGTTCTTCTGGTGGTGCACGACCAAAAGTGCTCGTGACTATTGAAGAATCAGAATGGTTGATCAAATTCAGGGCTTCTGTTGACCCCGTACAAGTGGGTGCCATTGAATACCACTATGCACAATTAGCCGGAAAATGCGGTATCGAAATGCCCGAAACCCGTTTGTTTGATGGAAAATATTTTGGTGTAAAACGATTCGATCGCCTGTACGGGCAACGCATCCATGTACATAGTGCTGCAGGCTTGCTTTATGCCAGTCATCGCCTGCCCTCACTCGATTATACCGACCTGCTCAAAGCAACCATGGCATTGACCAAAGACTTCAACGAAGTAGAAAAAATGTTCAGGTTAATGGTTTTTAATGTTGCTATTGGCAATAAAGACGACCATGCAAAAAACTTTTCCTTCATTTACCATGATCATAACTGGAAGCTTTCTCCTGCCTATGACATCCTTCCATCGGCTGGTTTCAATAATAACCATACAACAACCATAGGTGGCAAAGGAAAGCCGGTATTAAATGACTGCCTTGAAGTGGCAAAACAGACTGCATTCCCTGCAAAAACTGCTCAAAAGATAATTGATGAAGTGATTACAACACTACAAAACAACTGATCAACATAGAACAAATTTTACACTGAGCCTGCCGAAGTGCAAAAAAGAACAAAGAACAAATTTTACACAGCGATGCCCTGCGATGCCCTGAGCCTGCCGAAGGGAGCCTGCCGAACCATGCCGAAGTGCAACAAAACAACAAATCAACACCTAACAAGCAGATATAGAAACAATTAAACACTAAACACCAAACAAATCACCAAAAAACAAATCAACAAAGAACAAATCAACAAAGAACAAATCAACAATCCGTTGATGCGTTGATTCGTTTATTTGTTGATGCTAAGCCCAGTACAAATCTACCCGCTAACAAGCTAACCCTCTAACAAATAAACACTTAACCAAATAAACAATCCTCAACCTTGGCTCTTCTAATCCTCAACAAAGAACAAAAAACAGTACTATATTACAAAAAATCGCCAAAAAACATGTAATGGATTACAGAATATCGTATCTTTGAAGAAAAATTAATGGATCAACTTTTCGAAATAAGCAATAGATTAATTCAAAATGTAAGTGTTGCGTTTAAGCGTGGACTTTATACTGAAATAAACTGGAACAACCGACTGATTGAAATTAAAGGCTCAAGGGGGGTTGGTAAGACTACCCTGATGCTTCAAAAAGCGAAAGAATTACAACAAAGCGGAAATAATGTCCTTTATTTTTCAGCCGATCTTCCGTTTTTCTACAAAAATAATCTGTTCGACATTGCAGATAAATTTCAAAAGTATGAAGGCGAAATCTTGTTTATTGACGAGGTGCATAAATATCCTCAAAAACAAAAACAAAATGACTGGGCTCAGGAAATAAAAAATATTTACGATGCCATACCTGACTTAAAACTTGTTTATTCAGGATCTTCTATTTTACAACTCTACCAAAGTACAGGCGACTTAAGTCGGCGAAAAACATCCTATCTTTTAAACGGTTTATCACTGCGCGAATACTTAATTTACAACCACAAGGGAGAATTTAGAAAATTCAGTTTCCCCATTATACTTGAAAACCACGTAGAAATTGCCTCAGAAATCTGCAAGCAAGTAAAAATACTACCCCAATTTCAGACATATTTAATAAACGGTTATTACCCTTTTTATAACGAATCACCCGAAAGTTTTTCTCAACGCCTGGGCGATATTATCAATGTGATCATAGATACAGATATACCCTATGTGAGCGAAATAACACAGGAAACAGCGCATAAAATCAAACAATTGCTTGCTGCCGTTTCATCCACAGTTCCTTACACGCCTAATTTGAGCAATACGGCCTCCGAATTGTATATAGCCGACCAACGAACCCTGATAGGTTATCTTAATTATCTGGAGAAAGCTGAATTAATTACAACCTTAGGGTCGCGTGCAGTTGGGAATAAAATCTTAAACAAACCTGCAAAAATATATTTGAATAACACAAACCTGATGCATGCAATTGATAAACAACTTGTAAGCCTTGGCACAATTCGCGAAACATTTTTCCTAAACCAGGTCCGGTATGTATTGCCTGTAAAATACCCAAAAACAGCCGATTTTTATGTAGATAATAAATACTTAGTTGAAGTAGGAGGAAAAAACAAAGGAAAGGCCCAACTAAATGACATCGAATATTCATTTGTTGCTAAAGATGATATCGAAACAGGCTATGCAAATGTTATACCACTTTGGATGTTCGGTTTTCTGTATTAGTTATATCCCATTCAAAAAAAACCTCCTGCTTGCTGTAGGCCAACCCACTGGCAAGCTAACATCCCGATCAACATATCAACGAGTCAACCCTGAACAAATCAACCATCAAGCTAACATTTTAACTCGCTAACAATCTCCATCATCAGACAAAAACTTCTTACTTTTGCCTCCTGCCTGCTGACCGCAGGAAGGCAGGTTTAACTTGGCTCTACTAACCCTCATGGACTTCACCTTCAAAACATACGACAAACTCCTGAAATCCCTGCTCATGCGGGGTTTTTCATTCATGACCTTCGCCCAATACATCGAAGCCAAATCAACAGATCAACAAATCAACGAAAAACAAAAAACAAATCAACGAATCAACAAATCAACCACTCGCTGATCACAGTTCACAGTTCACTGATCACAGTTCACCGTTCACTAATCACTCAAAAACAATCATCCTTCGCCACGACGTCGAGTCACGCTACTCCAACGCCCTCCGTATGGCCAAAATCCAACACAGTCTGGGCATCAAAGGCAGCTACTACTTCCGCCTTTTCAGTAAACCCGGCAACGAAGCAATCATAAAACAAATAGTTAGCCTCGGTCACGAAATCGGCTATCACTACGACGACCTCACCGCCTGCAAAGGCAACCACCAAAATGCCCTCAATCGCTTCCAAAAAAACCTCAACTACTTGCGCCAATTTGCCCCCGTAACCACCATCACCATGGAAGGTGCCCCCCTCTCCAAATACGACAACCGCAACCTCTGGAAACAACCCCTCACCCCACAACTCCTCGAATCCTTGAATCTTGAATCTTCAAACTTGTCTGGCGACCAACGGGAGACATATCCTCAACAAATCAACAAATTTTACCCTGAGCGGTGGTTGTTGAGCGTAGTCGAAACAAGTCGAAAGGCAACAAATCAACCTGCTAACAAGCTAACAAGCCAACAAGCTAACATTTCAACAAATCCACCGTCCATTGTTCACCATTCACCGTTCACTGTACACTATTCACTGTTCTCTATAACAGCTGAACCCTATTTCGATCTTGATTTCAACCAGTTCTTTTATCTCACCGATACCGGTCGTTGCTGGGACGGGTGGAATGTGAGCGTGCGTGATAAAGTACCACAGCAGGAGGAGTGGGTGAAGCAGGGCTTGGTGTTTCAATCTACCGAGCAGATCATCAGGGCTGCCAACGAGGGACGCCTGCCCGATAAGATCATGATGACGTTTCATCCCCAGCGCTGGACCGACAACCATGCATTATGGCTAAAAGAGTTGATTTTACAACGTTTGAAAAATGTGGTGAAAAGAGGCTTGGTACGCTTTTGAATCATTGAGAATCCTCAAATTTACCTACCGACTGAAAAGAGGTAGGCCTGTCTGGCGACCAGCGGGAGACATATCTTCAAATCTTGATACCTCCCAAACCACGCCATGCTCAACTTCCACCCACAGTGCTGGAACGAAAAGCCCCTGACCTGGCTCAAGGAACTCATCTGGCAAAATATTAAAAATCAAGAAAAAAGACTACTCCTTACAATTCGAAGATAGCCGTTGATTCGTTTAGTTGTTTAATTGTTTAATTGTTTTTAGAACCCCCAAAGACCAAACCCCAAAGACAAAAGACAAAAGACCAAAGACCAAACCACCAAAGTCCAAACCCCAAAGACCAAAGACCAAAGACCAAAGACCAAACCCCAAACCCCAAACCCAAAACCCCAAAACCCATGCGCAACTTCCGCACCCTCAACGTCTACCACCAAGCTATCGCCTTCGCCACTGTAATCTACCAGACCACCGAAAGTTTCCCATCAAAAGAAAAATACGGCTTAATCAGCCAACTTCAACGCGCCGCTGTATCCATCCCATCAAACATTGCAGAAGGATCATCACGCAGAACCTCTGCCGACTTTGCCCGCTTTCTGGACATAGCAATAGGCTCAGCCTTCGAACTCGAAACCCAACTCACTATTGCCCACAACATCGGCTACCTCAATACCGAAACACTACAAAAGCTACTCGAAGAACTCACCAGCATCCAAAAGCAAACCAACCAACTCC
>DJVY01000161.1 GCA_002440885.1 Bacteroidales bacterium UBA6244 | reverse complement strand
CGGAAATAAATTAAACACAAAAGTTTATGGTGATACAATAAGCCACCACATGTTGGGTAATCCCGGCGCATTGATAGATTATGGGAACAATAAGTATTATGCTGTTGGAAACATAATATCACCCGGTGGCGATTGGGTATTTAACCGAGGTTGGATGCTATGCCTAGATAATAACTTTGATACACTCTGGACAAAAACTTATGGTGAGACTGCTGAGCCCTATGATACAACTTTTGTTATTTTTCAAATAAAAAAGACATTTAACGGAAATCTTATTACTACCGGGGTCAGGCTACCAAAAGTAACCCCCAGCAGCCTGTGGTTAATGAAAACCGACAGTATGGGCAATAAATTATGGGAAACATTTATTGGTGGAGAGGATGAATATTATTATCAGGGACACAGCGTTGTACAGACAAATGACGGGGGCTATGCCATTGGAGGTTTTATGTTTAAAATTGGAAGTATTAGCCGGGGCGATCCGCTAATTTTAAAAACAGATAGCCTTGGAAATGAGCAATGGCGCATTAACCCCGGCAACCCGGATGTTGATGATAATAAAGTGATGCTAACAACGGACGATGATGGGAATATCATTGCAGGCACAAACTATGGTACGCAAGAATCAGGCGACAACCAGTGGATGGTTGTAAAAATAATGAAAGTTACACCTGAAGGAGAAATCATGTGGGACAATGATTACACCGAATCGGGATATGATAAATTTTTACTTAACACAACCATTTTGAATAATGGGAATATTGTTACAAACGGTAGTGTTAGAAATTTTGGTGACAATGAACCTCGAAGAACTTCTTGGATACTAAGTGTTGACTCGTCTGGAAATCAACTTTGGTATAGAGAATACAATCTTTTACTTGGCACAAATAGTTTTAACTATTTATATGATGTTAAACAAGGCGTTTCTAATGGTTTGGTAGGTTGTGGTATGGTTTCACCTGTCATACCAGATACCGGAACCGTTGATATTTGGGTCATGAAAATGGACAGTGTAGGCTGTTTGGAAGCGGGATGTGATACCATTGTGGGCCTTGCCGAAATTAATAAAAACCCAATGCATGGGTTTCGTGTTTTTCCAAATCCCGCCAGCAGTGAGCTCACGATTGCCCTCGACGAAGAATCATCGAGCAACAGTGATGTTAAAATTGTAAATATCTATGGCATTAAAACAAATAAAATAACTATTCCTGCTGGCAGCAAGATGGAGAAAATTGATATTAGCAGTTTGAAGCCCGGTGTTTATTTTGCTACTTTTAACAATGGTAAAAAGGTGACTTCTGTTAAGTTTGTTGTAAGTAGATAATATTTCAGCATTCGCCTTACACAGTTCTCAATGTCCCTAATTTTCCTATTCCTTTAAAACTGCCCGTGCAGCAGGCCTCAACTTCATTCCTGTCATTGTCCGGTTTGATATGCTATATATCACATTATGATGATTATACCTCCTTGTTTGTTGAGGTTATTTTTAATTAGTCTAAATTAGCCGCCGGAAATTATAGGAACTATTTAATGACACCTTATTGATTATGAAAGATATAGAAATAAAAACGCTTTGGCGCTCTCTTTTTATATTCGCTATATTCCTTAACTCGTGGTCGGTTACGGCACAGGATGAGTTAGGGGTATACGAACATTTAGACGATACCCTCTCCTCTGAGCTGATCTTTACTGATGAACTATACAACAAGGTAAACCTGAAGCAAGCCATCGACAAGCCCACCATTTTATCCCTCGTATATTATGAATGTCCGGGTATATGCTCTCCCCTGCTCAATGGGCTGGCCGAAGCCATGGAGAAAAGCGATCTGACCCTGGGCAAAGATTATCAGGTGTTTACCGTGAGTTTTAGCCACACTGAAAAACCTCCCTTGGCCTTAAAAAAGAAAAGCACCTACACCAAACTGGTTACACATGGCGACACCGATAAGGGCTGGCATTTTTTTACCGGTGACAGTGTTTCCATAGCACAGCTACTAGATGAAGTTGGTTTTAAAGTTAAAAAGGAAGGAAAGGAATACATCCACCCGGGCACTTTGATTGTACTTAGTCCAAGTGGAAAAATAACCAGATACCTTTACGGAAGCACATATTTCCTTCCCTTCGACCTTAAAATGGCCGTGGTGGAAGCCGCCGCCGAACGATCAGGGCCTACCATCAACAAAATGCTTAAATTCTGTTTCAGCTACGACCCTGAAGGAAAAAAATACGTGTTCAACGTAACCAAGATTTCAGGCACGATCATCCTGCTTGCCGCCTTGATGTTACTGGGCGCATTAACAATAAAAGGAAGAAAAACCAAAAAAACACCCCTCACCTAAATATGAGCTCTATGTCAGAAACAGCAGCTATGCCATTAAACTACCTGAATGTAAAAAAAGGCATCTGGTCGTGGTTATTCACCCTCGATCATAAACGCATTGCCTTACTCTACCTCTATTCTATCGGTGCATTTTTTCTCGTGGGCGTGGTCTTAGGCGTGGTCATGCGACTCGAGCTGTTCAATCCGGGTCGGGATATTATTGAACCACAGACCTACAACCAGGTTTTCACGCTTCACGGGGTCATCATGATATTTTTGTTTATCATCCCCAGCATTCCCGCAGTTTTCGGCAACTTTTTCCTGCCCATCATGCTGGGTACCGATGACGTGGCCTTCCCCCGGCTCAACCTGTTTTCGTGGTATCTTTACATTATCGGTGCACTCTTCGCCTTGTCGACACTCATCTACGGCAACGGCCCTGCCGACACCGGCTGGACATTTTATGCGCCCTACAGTGTAAAAACAGGAACCAACGTCAGCATGTCGGTTCTGGCGGCTTTCATCCTGGGGTTTTCTTCCATTCTCACAGGGCTTAACTTCATCGTTACCATACACAGGCTGCGCACACCGGGCATGACTTTCAACAAAATGCCTTTGTTTTCGTGGGCACTCTACGCCACCTCGTGGATTCAAGTGCTGGCCACCCCGGTTATCGGCATCACCCTGATGATGATCATCGCTGAGCGCATGTTCGGGGTTGGCTTGTTCGATCCCTCCATCGGTGGCGACCCCATCCTGTATCAGCATTTGTTCTGGATATACTCACATCCTGCGGTTTACATCATGGCGTTGCCTGCCATGGGTGTGGTTTCAGAGATCATCCCTACCTTCGCCCAGCGCAGCATTTTTGGCTATAAACCTATAGCCTACTCCAGCATGGCCATCGCTTTTGTCGGCTACTTTGTCTGGGGACATCACATGTTTACCTCGGGCATGAGCGGAGCCGCGGCGATAGTTTTCTCCATCCTCACCTTTTTGGTCGCTATTCCTACCGCCATCAAAGTATTTAACTGGGTAGCCACACTTTACAAAGGCTCTATCGACATTCAAGTGCCCTTGCTTTACGCCCTGGCCTTTATCTTCAACTTCCTTATCGGTGGTCTTACCGGACTGGTGCTTGGCGCGCTGGTGGTGGATGTGCATGTACACGACACGTATTTTGTGGTCGGGCATTTCCATTATGTGATGTTTGGCGGAACAGGGTTTGCCTTTTTCGGGGCATTGCATTATTGGTTTCCGAAAATCTGGGGAAAGATGTACAACAAAACCCGCGCAAACCTGGCTTTTGCGCTGCTGTTTATCGGATTCAACACCCTGTATTTCCCCATGCTCGTGTTGGGAATCATGGGTATGCCACGCCGTTACTACGATTATCTGCCCGAATTTCACTCCCTCAACCAGATATCAACCGTAGGCTCATGGATTTTGGTGGTTGGGTTGCTGTTGATGATTTTCAATTTGGTAGCTGGCTATCTAAAAGGCCAAAAAGTTGGTGGCAACCCCTGGAACGGGATCACGCTGGAATGGCAAACCGACTCACCGCCACCCTTGCACAATTTCGACAAAATGCCTGAGCTACCCGCCGGTGGTCCTTACAATTATCCTAACGCGAAATCAGAATAAATCAGCTTATGAACCACACCTTCACACTGCCTAATTCCGGTCATAACTACGATGCCAAAGCCTCGAAGCTGGGCATGTGGTTGTTTTTATACACCGAACTCCTGTTGTTTGGCGGCCTGTTTCTCGTTTACATGGTGTATCGGTCGCTTAACGAAGAAGCCTTTTTGCTGGCCTCATTCAACCTCGATGTTTGGATGGGAACCTTCAACACCGTGGTATTGCTCACCAGCAGCATGACGGTGGCCATGTCGATAACAGCCCTGCAACTGGGTGATGCAAAAAAGTCGATCATGCTCCTCTGGCTTACCATCGCCGCTGCCCTGATCTTTTTGGTGGTGAAATACTTTGAGTGGGGGGCTAAATTCGAGCATGGTCTTTTCCCCGGCATGGACCACTTTAACACCCTGCCCCCCGGCGAGCGTCTCTATTTCTACCTTTACTTTTTTATGACCGGACTCCATGGCCTCCACGTGATTGTTGGTGGCATTTTCATTGGCGTGGTGATAAAAAAAATAAAGAACAAATCGGTGAATAAAAACCGTTACCAGCTCCTCGAAAACTCAGGACTTTACTGGCATCTTGTCGACTTAATCTGGATTTACCTCTTTCCTCTGTTCTATTTAATACACTAATTATGAGCAATAAAGACCACAACAGCGAACCACACGCTGAACATATCAGCAGCTACCGCGAACATTTCGGAACATGGGTGGGCTTGATATTACTTACCATGATGACAGTTTTTATCTCCGTTTTTGGAGCTGATTTACGCACACTTTCGGTGGCCACAGCCCTGCTTATCGCCTCTGTTAAGGCGCTGGTAGTGGGATATTATTTTATGCATTTAAAATATGATCCGGCCATTTACCGCATCATGATGGGCATTGTCATGGCTTTGTTTACCGTATTTTTAGTGATGGTTATTTTCGATTATTTAACACGAAATTAAAATATGAATGCTTCCAACTTCGTAGAAAGTGTTGATTTCACGCTCTATCTCATCCTTGGTATCGCTGTTTTTTTCCTCGTCGGGATTACCGCTACCATGATCTATTTCCTTTTCCGTTACCGAAAGAAAAGAAATCCTGTAGCCACCAATATCGAAGGCCACGTAGGTTTGGAAATCCTTTGGACTGTGATCCCTACCATTCTGGTTTTAATCATGTTTTACTTCGGATGGAGCGGCTACAAACCCATGCTGTCGCCACCAGACGATGCCATGGAAATTGAAGCCATTGGGCAGATGTGGAAATGGACTTTCATCTATCCCGACGGAAAAACCGTTGACTCACTGGTTCTTCCTGTCGACAAGCCCGTAAAGCTCAACCTAAAAAGTCCGGATGTACTCCACAGCCTGTATATACCGGCCTTCAGAATAAAACAAGACGTAGTGCCCGGCGGCTCTAACATGATGTGGTTTATTCCCCAAAAACCGGGAAAATACGATATCCTCTGCGCCGAGTATTGCGGGCAACTTCACTCGTACATGCTGAGCAGCCTGACCGTTGTGGATGAAGCCACCTACCAAACCTGGCTAAAAAGTGCACCTGACCTGAGCAATGAGCACCCCGGCCTCACCTTGCTAAAAAAGAACGCCTGCATTTCGTGCCACACTTTGGACGGAAACCGACTTGTAGGCCCTAGTTTTAAAGGACTGATGGGACGTACCGAAACAGTGATTGTGGATGGCCAGGAAAAGGAGATCACCGTGGACCGCGCTTACCTCATCGAGTCGATAAAAGAGCCCAATGCCGCCATCACGGCCACCTACCAACCCGGGCTGATGACGCCCTACAAAGACATCCTGAGTGATGCCGACATCGATCAAATAATTGCTTACATCGAAACCCTTAAATAAAAACGCTATGGGTGAACGGATAAAACTCCTGCTCGAGATCAACAAGGTCAGAATTACGTTTGCCGTAACGCTGACCATGATTGCCGGATATGCATTGGCCAAAAACACCCTCGACGCCGGCGTTTTGCTGCCCATGTTCGGGATATTTATTCTGGCCTGCGGATCGGCAGCACTCAATCATTACCAGGATAAAGACCGGGATGCCCTGATGAAACGGACGATGAACAGGCCCATTCCTTCCGGAAAAATCAGCAGCAACCAGGTGCTTGTCATTTCCTTTGTGGAGATCGCGCTGGGCACTTACCTGATTTATCTGGGAAGCAATTTTCTGGCCGCACAGTTGGGACTTCTGGCCTTGATCTGGTACAACGGCATTTACACCCCATTGAAAAGGAAAACCGCCGTGGCCGTCATTCCGGGAAGCATCATTGGCTCAATCCCTCCGATGGTAGGATGGGTAGCCGGTGGAGGAGCTCTGGCCGATCCGCGCCTGCTGGTGCTGGCCTTTTTCTTTTTCGTATGGCAGGTTCCACATTTTTGGTTGCTCATGCTCAATTACGGCAAAGAATATGAAACCGCTGGATATCCCTCCATTACAGCCAAAATAAGCAAACAACAAATAAAAAATGCCACCTTCGTCTGGACAGCCGCCACAGCCATTGCCGCGTTGATGTTGCCCGTCTTCGGACTCGTAAGCACCCTGTTTTTCAAGGTGATCGTACTGCTGGCAGCCGTTTGGTTGGTCACAGTTTTTACCCCGCTGCTTCAAGCAAAAAAGAAAGAATTCAACCCGTTTTTTTACTTCATGCGCATCAATTACTTCGTGTTGGTCATGATTATCACCCTGAGCATCGATCCAATCATCAAAGGATGGCTTGTATTTTAAACAAGACACTCCCCTCTCCTTCCAATCTCTTGCGATCAGGCTACTGCTTCACACGACAAAAAATGTGTTGAGAGTCAAATTATGCCCTGTCGGCTAATGCACTAATGATCAGCATTTCTGAGTCGTTTAGCAACTTTTTTGCAAAAAAACAACGGCATTAAGTTTTAACTATACAATAAATCATATATTTGGATACTTAAAATTTAATTACTGCCAGATGACTATTTTTCACCGCATATTCTACTTTTATCGGGATGGATTCAGGCGCATGACTGTAGGTAAACAGTTGTGGCTGATCATATTCATCAAATTATTTATCATGTTTGCCATTTTGAAGCTCTTCTTCTTCCCCAATTTTTTACAAACCAATTTTTCTACCGATGAAGAACGCAGCGACTATGTATTGGAACAATTAATTAATAAAAAGTAACTCTATGGAACAATTTGACCTTGCGCTTATCGATTGGTCGCGGGCGCAATTTGCCCTGACGGCTATGTATCACTGGATTTTTGTCCCGCTCACGCTGGGGCTCAGTTTTATCGTAGCCATCATGATGACCATTTACGTAAAAACCGGAGACGAACTCTGGAAAAAGATTACCAAATTCTGGATGACCCTCTTTGGCATCAACTTCGCTATTGGCGTGGCCACAGGCATTATTCTGGAATTTGAATTCGGAACCAACTGGTCGAACTACAGTTGGTTTGTTGGCGACATTTTTGGAGCACCGCTGGCCATCGAAGGCATCATGGCCTTTTTCCTCGAATCCACTTTTATCGCCATTTTGTTTTTTGGATGGGGACGTGTAAAACCCGGATTCCACCTGCTTTCGGCGTGGTTGGTAGCCATCGGGTCGAACCTGTCGGCGCTTTGGATTTTAGTAGCCAACGCCTGGATGCAAAACCCTGTGGGCATGCAGTTTAATCCTGATACCGCCCGCAACGAGATGCTCAACTTTTGGGACGTGCTCTTCTCCCCCACCGCCATCAACAAATTCCTCCACACCATCTCCTCAGGTTATGTGCTGTCGGCTGTATTTGTGGTAGGCGTAAGTGCCTGGTTTTTAATCAAAAAAAGAAATGTAATCTTCGCCAAGAGAAGCATGGTGATCGGTGCTGTATTTGGCCTCTTATCGTCTTTTTACCTGATCCTCACCGGTGACGAATCGGCCAGAGAAGTATTCCGCACCCAACCCATGAAGTTTGCAGCCATGGAAGGCCTGTACGATGGCGAAACCAATGCACCGCTGGTAGTGATCGGACTGATGAAGCAACTCCCCGACCCACAGAACCCCAACTTAGAGCGCTTTGCCTTTAAACTGGAAATACCTAACCTTCTTTCGTATATGGCGGCTTTAAACCCCAACGCTTTTGTTCCGGGCATTCGCGACCTGGTACATGGCAATGAAGAACACGGGCTGATGTCGTACTACGAGAAAATTGAAAAGGGTAAAATTGCGATACAAGCCCTCAGCGATTACAAGACTGCCCTTGAAGCAAAAGATCAGGCCACTGCCGATGTAAACCTGAAACTGTTCAAGGCCAATTACGCCTATTTCGGTTACGGCTATTACGATGACCCGCACAGTCTGATTCCACATGTGCCACTCACGTTTTACTCGTTTCATCTCATGGTTGGTCTGGGCATGCATTTTCTGATCCTGTTTATCGTCATTTTGGTGTTAATCTTCCGCAAGAAAATAGAAAAAGTGAGGTGGGTGCTTTATGTGGCCTTGTGGACGATCCCCCTGGCTTACATCGCTTCACAAGCCGGATGGATAGTGGCCGAGTTAGGACGCCAACCCTGGGTAGTTCAGGATTTGATGCCTACCTTGAGTGCCGTCTCAAATATCGATAAAGGTGCCGTCATGACCACTTTCTGGATCTTCGCCATCACCTTTACGGTACTGCTCATCGCAGAAATAAAAATTATGGTTTCACAGATTGTTTCGCAATCAAAAAATGAAGGAGGACACTAATCATGTTTGAAAACTTATCATATCTGGCATTACAGCAATATTGGTGGGCCATCGTTTCGCTATTGGGCGCACTGCTGGTGTTCATGTTTTTTGTCCAGGGCGGCCAAACCATGATTCGCTGTCTGGGGAAAACCGACAACGAAATCAAGATGCTCGTTAACTCACTCGGACGCAAATGGGACCTCACCTTTACCACGCTGGTCACCTTTGGCGGAGCTGCCTTTGCTTCCTTCCCTTTGTTCTATTCCACCAGCTTTGGCGGAGCTTACTGGGTTTGGATGCTAATCCTCTTTGCCTTTATTATTCAGGCTGTTTCGTACGAATACCGTACCAAGAAGAATAATTTTCTGGGAGCAAAAACCTATGAAACTTTTCTTTTCCTCAATGGATTTCTTGGAACAATCCTAATTGGAACAGCCGTAGCCACCTTTTTCACCGGTTCCGATTTCATGGTCAACAACATGAACCAATCGCATTGGATGAGCCCGTGGCGTGGATTAGAGCTTGCTTTCGATTTTACCCGTTATGCCACCTTCATCAACTTATCGCTGGGGTTGGGTGTATTTTTCCTCTCGCGGGTGTTGGGCATCCTTTACTTTTTTAACAACATCAACGACGCTACCCTCCTCGAAAGAGCCCACAAGAAATTGCTTACCAACGCCGCTTTGTTTTTGGTGTTCTTTCTTTTCTTCCTCGTCAACATCCTGTTGATCGATGGGTTTGGATACGATCCTGTAACAAAAGAGGTGAGCCTGGTTCCTTACAAATACTTCAACAACCTGATTGAAATGCCTGTAAACACGATCATCCTGCTGTTAGGAGTCATCATGGTGTTGCTTGGCATTTACAGGGCAGGATTTCATTTCAAGGAATGTGGCAGCAAGGGCATCTGGATCACAGGATTGGGAACGGTGCTTACCGTGTTTGCACTCTTTCTGTTGGTGGGCCTCAACAACACCTGCTTTTACCCCAGCATCAGCGATTTACAAAGCTCTCTCACCATCGAAAACGCTTCGAGCAGCAAGTATACGCTGGTAGCCATGAGTTATGTGTCGTTGCTGGTTCCATTCGTTCTGGCCTATATCTGGTACGCATGGCGTTCGCTCAACAAAAAATCCATCACCGCCAAGGAAATGGAAGACGATACCCATGCCTATTAACATCTAACCACTTAAAAGAAGAAAACTATGTATACATCTGAAATAATTTGGTTCATTAGCTGGCCCGTTTTCATCTGGGTTAACTACAAAATAACCGTTTGGGCACTGCAACGCCTTGAAAAACGGGGAAGTCTGGGAGAAGGCTAAAATAGTCAGGTCTCGTTAATCATAAATCCATTCATCGGAAAGGAAGCTCTTTTCGGTGAGTGGATTTTTTATAAGCACCTCTTTTACATCACATTAATTTAACCCACACTTTACCTTCTGCTAATATTAAAGGGCGAGCTTAGCCGATTAATTAAACACATCGGTAAATGGATTATCATTTCTTTCATCAGCGCAGCTTCTCAGCAGAACTTCAAACGGAATTCGCGGATTTTGTACAAAAACAGCAAACACGATTTCCGGCCAACGAAATTTTGCGCATGGACCTGCATTGCCATGACTACAACAGCGATGTACCGGATGAAATTCTCGGCAGGATTATGAAAGTTCCCGAAACGTGGACGCCCACTGAAACAGTAATTCAAACCCTGAAGCAAAACGGTTGTGATGCCTTTACCATCACCAACCATAACAACGCCCGCTCGTGCTACGCCATGCAGGACAAAGGGTTCGACCTGCTTACAGCGGCTGAGTTCAGCTGCACGGTGTCCGATTTCAACATCGGCATACATGTGCTGGCTTATGGATTTACTCCTGAGCAGGAGGTGCAGCTCAACAAAAAAAGGAAAAATGTGTACGCCTTTCAGGAATTCGCTGTGGCGAATGATATACCAACCGTATGGGCACACCCGCTGTATCACTACAGCCCGCAACACATTCCCGACATGGCCTTTTTCGACAAGATGTCGCTTATATTCAGCCGATTTGAAGTGATCAACGGACAACGCGACACCTGGCAGAACATGTTGGTGAAATCCTGGATCGAAGGACTTACGCCAGACTACCTGGATGAGCGTGCCGGCATTTTTGGTATCAACCCATACAACTACAGCGAGAAGCCCTACAATAAATTCGTAACAGGAGGTTCCGACAGCCACATGGGCATCTTTACCGGACTTTCGGGAACACTATTACATGTGCCTGATCTGGCTGAAAGAAGACGGCACACGCCCACTTCGGTGCTGGCTTTAGAGGCCATAAAAAACGGACTCACAGCACCCTATGGCTCGCACAACAACCACGAGAAGCTTAACATCGCCTTTTTAGACTACGTTTGCCAGATTGCCCTCAACTACCAAGATCCGGGACTGCTAAGGATGATGCTGCACAAAGGTACCAACCAGGATAAAATGCTTGGCCTGTTTATCTCCAATGCCTTTTTAGAGCTTAAACGCCATAAAACCACCATGCGGTTTGTCGAGCTATTCCACCAGGCCTTTTCAGGACATAAACCAGGCAAGATACAACGCGTGCTGGTGTCAAAAGACTACAAACCCATTTTCGATCAGGCCACCCACATTGCCCAAGCCAAAATATCCAATCCACATGTGTCGGATGTAGAGTACACCAAAGCGCTCCACACCATTCAAAGTCAACTCGACAGCCTGGTTTGGAAACGCACACAGAAAAAACTAAAAAAGTGGAACCCTGAAAAGAACCTGAACGATTTGACACTAAACCAGATCATTGAAAAATTTGAAATTCCCGTCACCTTGCGCTCCTATCTTCCTCAGAAAGAAAGTAAACCTAAGAATAAAAGCCACCAAACCAACAGGGTTGGTCTTTGGGACATGCTCGACGGGCTTTCGTTTCCTTTTCTGGCCTCTTCCCTCCTGCTCGCGGCACATTTCACCAGTTTAAAAGTACTGTACAATGCCCGTCCGATGTTGGACAATTTTTCACGCAAACTGAATAAATACAAACATCCCAAGCGAATGCTCTGGCTCACCGACACCTATGAGGATAAAAACGGGGTGTCGATGGTACTCCAAAGCATGGTAGAACACATCAGGATGCACGACCTGCCCATCGACTTGCTGGTGTGTAGCGACATGCTGGAAAGTGCCGAAAACCTGATCGTTATAAAACCGGACGCTGTGTTTACCCTGCCGTTTTATCAACAACAGCCTATACGCATGCCAAACCTGAGTACCATCACCAAAATATTTCAAAAAGGCGAGTATGACCGGATTATGACTTCCACCGAGCTGCCAATGGGACTGGTGGCGCTCTTCCTGAAACACGCCTACACCGTTCCGGCCTACTTTTACATGCATACCGACTGGATGACTTTTGCGCGCAAAAACCTTAAACTCGATGAGCAGGCCACCAGCCGCATGAAACGCTTGCTCAGAAGCTACTACGGGATGTTCGACCAGATATTCGTGTTGAACAACGACCACAAAAAATGGCTTTCAGGTGAGCAGATGAACATCAACGCGAAAAAAATCAAACTTACCGCCCATTGGGCTGATCCCGTATTCACCCCGACAAAAGCAACTGAAAACAAAGCAGAAACGAACAAGACCAGAACAAACACCATCGTTTATGCAGGGAGATTAAGCAAGGAAAAAGGCGTGCTGGAGATTCCGGATATTGCGGAGAGCATAAAAAAAAGCGGCATAACATTCAAACTGATTTTTGCGGGGGCAGGCCCGGAAGAAGAAACCCTGAAACAACGTCTTCCCGAAGCCACTTTTTTGGGATGGGTTGACCACACCCGTTTACCCGATATATATTCCAATGCCGATATACTCCTGCTGCCCAGCCGTTTCGACACCTTCAGCTGTGTTGTGCTCGAAGCCATGAGCTGCGGACTTCCCGTAGTGGCCTACAAAACCAAAGGACCAAAAGACATCATACAGCAAAATAAAAACGGATTTCTGGTAAAAACAAAAGAAGAGTTCGCGGTCGCAGCCGCTGAATACCTAAATGCCCCTGAACACCATACCAAAATGAGGGCCTCAGCCATAAAACGCGCCGGCGACTACAACGCTGAGCTCATTATGAACAAGTTACTTACCGACACCGGATTATCTTCTGAATGATGAATACAGATACCCTAATCAGGCAGGCCTGGTGGAAGCAAGGCATCATCTACCAGATTTACACCCGGAGTTATTGCGACTCCAACAGCGATGGCATTGGTGACATCAGAGGAATAATTACCAAACTCGATTACCTGAAACAACTCGGCATCAACGCCATCTGGCTCACCCCCATTTTTGAAACACCAAATTACGATTTTGGCTATGATGTGCGCGACTACCTCGACATCGACCCATCGCTTGGCACGATGGACGACTTTTGCGCACTGCTCGATGAAGCCCACCACCGGGGGATCAAAGTAATTCTCGACATGGTACTGAACCACACCTCGCACCTGCATCCCTGGTTTCTTGAGTCGCGCTCTTCATCGAAAAACGAGAAACGCGATTGGTATATCTGGAAAGAAAAAGTCGACGGCGGACCGCCTAACAACTGGAAGAATAGTTTCGGTGGCAGTGCATGGGAGTGGGACGAAAAAACGGAACAGTATTATTTCCATTCGTTCCTAAAAGAGCAACCCGACCTGAACTGGCGTAACAACGAAGTGCAGGAAATCTTTTATAGCATCATGCACCACTGGTTCAGGTTGGGGGTCGATGGTTTTCGCCTCGATGTGATCAACATGATCATAAAAGACAAGAAATTCCGTGACAACCCACGTACCTTCAGGCTGCCATTTTTCCAGGACCTGAAATACAATGCCAACCAACAACGGTCGCATAAAATTGTGCGGAAACTACGGGCCATCGCCGACCAATACGACGACAGGATGCTGGTTGGCGAAGTGTACACCCTGCCTCCCGGTGATGCGGCCGGAGCGGCGGCTTACCTGGGAAACGGAA
>DJVY01000119.1 GCA_002440885.1 Bacteroidales bacterium UBA6244 | reverse complement strand
TCTTCCGTGTGATGTTGCCGATAGGTGCCCCTGATGTGGTAAAAGATATCGCCTTTCAACTGAAAGGAGAGTTCCCCGAAAAGATGTTCTTCGTCGCCGGTACAGCTACAAACGATAAACCAACTCTCACGGTCATGCTGAGCGACGACCTGGTAGCAGCAGGATTTCATGCCGGCAACATGGTGCGCGAAGCGGCCAAACTCATTCAGGGTGGCGGTGGCGGACAACCCTATTTTGCAACAGCCGGCGGAAAAAATGCCGACGGGCTGAATGCAGCTATAGAAGAAATTGTTCGGCGTCTGAAAAGTAAAAATGATATTGAAATAGGATCAAATAGTTCCCTGCATGATCGGGATTAATAATTTCTCCCCCATATAATGAGACGTAAGTCTCTCAATTTCCTGAGTACCAATATTGATCCAGACGGGTATTCCGGCATACATCGTCAAATTTTCAGACGCACCTCTTTCTGAATTTTTAATCGAGTTTAAATACTGAGGTCTTATTCCTAACCGGGCAGCTATTTCAGCATATTGTATACCGGAGTTCTTCAGGGTTACAATCTGTTCGATAAACCATTCCTTTCGTATCTTAGCAATATTTAACATAATTATACTCAAAAAGATATTTTTTCTGTTGTTTTATTAAATCATTATGGGTTATCTTTGTATATACCGGTTTGAAAAACTGTTATAAAGATACAAGAAAATTAATAAACCTAAGGGGAAATCTTGACTAAACATGGAGAGCTCGCCGGGACATTTGACTTCGGCGGAGTAACAGCAAGAAATGCTCTCTAAGATCGAACCCAAAGTGAGCTGTCAGAGCAGACAAGAAAAGCCATAATTCAATGGGTTGGCATTGAATACTTTTTAAATCAATTAACAAAATTAATTTCACAAAATTAATCACAGCTGCGGTAAAAATTCATGTTAAAATTTTTCTATTTTATAAATTATTATGATTAAGGATCTTAAAGGTCTCATCATATTAAAATAGAAACTATAACCACATGTCTTACTTCTAATTGGCGGATAAATTTCCGTTAATATTTATTTGTATGTGCTTCTCTATTATTAATCCAAACAATTTAAAAGTATGAATCAAAAAAGATTAAATCTGGTGAAAGGATGGATCTTCGCATTTGTGTTGATAATTTCCCCGGGAATGTTTGCACAAACACGCGTTCAAGGTACAGTTGCCGATGAAGGAGGGACCCCCATGATCGGGGTAAATGTCATCGAGAAAGAAACCTCAAATGGTACGATTACCGATCTTAACGGGCATTTCATTCTGAATGTGGCTTCACCCAGCTCCGTGCTGGTGTTTTCATACGTTGGGTATATCACGCAGGAAGTAACAGTAGGCGATGATCGGAATGTGACAATTGTGATGACCGAAGATGCAGAAAGCCTTCAGGAAGTTGTTGTTGTGGGTTATGGAACCCAGGCTAAAAAGGATATTACCGGATCGGTAGCAATCGTCGATACTGAAGATCTGTTGATCACTTCTGGTTCTTCAGCTACACAGCAACTACAGGGAAAAACCCCGGGAGTTTATATTGGACAAACAGGCTCTCCGGGTTCTGCCACAATGGTCCGTATTCGTGGAGTAAATACAGTGAATGATAACGGGCCGCTCTATGTTATTGATGGAGTGGCCACTCGTAATCAAAATCTGAGTAGCTTGAATCCCAACGATATAGCAAGTATGCAGGTATTAAAAGATGCTTCATCGGCTGCAATTTATGGCGCACAGGCTGCCAACGGTGTAATTCTTATTACAACCAAAACAGGTACAAGAAGCGGGCAGCCACAATTGACCTACGATGCCTATTACGGAGTTCAGAAAACTACTTCCAGATATGATCTTGTAAATTCGATGGACAGGTTAAATATGGAATGGGAGTCACAAAATAATTCATTCCTGATTCGCGACACAAAATTTGATGAAGAGGGTAATGAAAGGTTTCCCACACATCCGCAATTTGGAACAGGCCCTACACCAAAGATACCCAATTATATGACCACTACAGGTGCCAACGGAAGAACAGATTTGAACATCAATGATTACTCTTTTCCTGGCAATCAGATGGTTAAATTTTCAGATACAGACTGGTGGGATGAGATTGATCGTGCAGCTTCTATTCAGAATCATCAGTTGTCACTTGTTGGAGGGAATAATAAGGGACGATATCTGCTGGGACTTAATTACTTCGATCAACAGGGTACGGTGATTCATTCTTATTATACCCGCTATCAAGCACGCGTAAATACATCATTTGATTTGCGCAACTGGTTCAGAATAGGAGAAAATCTTCAGTTTGCCTACACGAAGGATCAGGGTCTTCAGAGCAACTCTTCGGAAGCGAGTGCCTATTCGTACACGTACCGGCCATCACCCTGGGTGCCAGTAAAAGATGAGATGGGTAACTGGGGAGGATCAAAAATTACAGGTACCGGAAATTTTATCAACCCTGTTGCCCGCGAAACCAGAAATAAAGACAATTATTGGGTAAATACCCGCCTTTTTGGAAATGTCTGGGCAGAAATTGATTTCATGAAAGAATTAACTTTCCGTACCAGCTTAGGTATTGACCATACCACCTTCTGGGAATATAACATGGAGAAGAAAAACCCGGAATTTTCTGAGAGTCCCGGTACCAACTACTTTAATGAAGAGGCCAACAGTGGATACAACTTGCAATGGCAAAACACGCTTACTTATACTAAAAAGTTTGATAATATTCATTCATTCACTGTTTTACTGGGGACTGATGCGCTTAAAGGCGGACTTGGAAGAACCCTGAGAGGCAGGAGATATAACTATTTGTTTGAAGAAAATGTCAATACGTGGACATTGCAAATGGGGGAAAATAACAACTTAAGACAGACAGAATCCTGGTACTGGGGTGAGACCGCGCTGTTCGGAATTTTTGGCCGTGTAGATTATGGCTACGCTGATAAATATCTGTTTACCGGTATTGTACGCCGTGATGGTGCCTCCCGTTTTGCTGAGGCGGAGCGATATGGTACATTTCCCTCGGCATCCTTGGGGTGGCGTATTTCAGAAGAAGCTTTTATGAATGACAGCCGCGACTGGCTGGACGATCTGAAGCTGCGTATTGGATATGGTCTGACCGGAAACTCTGAAATACCCCGAGCAACCAATTTTGCTTCGCTTTTCACGACTACCCCTGACAGAACCAATTACGATTTGGCTGGCGCCAATACTACTGCAAATCTTGGTTACAGATTATCTACCTACGGAAATCCTGAAACCCGCTGGGAAGCGACTAAAATGATAAATTTTGGGTTAGATATAACCTTTGGACAGGGACGTTTCAATTCAACTCTTGAGTTCTATAATAAGGAAACGACTGATATGCTTATCGGTGCTGCATATTCTAATCTTGCGGGTGAACCTGGAACCCCCTATATTAACTATGGTAGTATGAGAAACAGAGGTTTCGATTTCAGCTTTAATTATTCAGATAAAAAAAATGATTTTGGATGGGATCTGGGACTTAATTTGTCAAGATACGAAAATGAGGTTCTTTCACTTGCCGCTGCAGATGATTATGCTATTTACGGATGGGGAGCACGTTTGTCAACTGCTTCAACCAGAACAATTAAAGGTTTGCCGATGTCACATTTCTGGGGATACAACGTGATCGGTTTTTATGAAGATGAACAGGATGTACTGAATTCACCCACACCTTACGGCACGACAGCTTCTGCTATTTCAGACAAGCCCAAGTCTTATGTAGGTAAATTTAAGTTTGAAGATGTAAATGGAGATGGAAAAATTGACGGAAACGACCGTACAATGATTGGCAATCCTCATCCTGACCTTCTGGCCGGTTTAAATGTTGCACTTACTTACAGAAACTGGGATTTCACAATGTTCTGGTATTCAACAATCGGAAATGATCTGTTTAACAATACCAAATATTTTACAGACTTCCCGCTATTTGGAGGAAACCGCTCTACCAGAATGAGGGATTTATCCTGGACTCCGGGAGCAAATAATTCACAAGCCATATTGCCGATACTGGATTCTTCCGATAACTGGGGCGGGGCAGTTTCTTCATCTTACTATGTGGAGGACGGTTCTTTCCTTAAGTTGAAAAATCTTGTACTGGGTTATACTCTGCCTAAGCATTTGATTCAGAAAGCTACAATACAGAACTTAAGAGCTTACATTCAGGCAGAAAATCTGCTTTCATTCGATAATTACACAGGTTTGGACCCCGAAATTACAAACTCGGAAACCGGGACAGGTAGCGGAGCCGACCTCAGAAGAGGACTTGATATGGGTGGATGGCCAACGACTTTGCGCTTGCTTTTTGGAATTAATTTTACATTCTAACTCATTCAAATAATCGTATGAAACGAGCAAATAAACAGTTATACCCAAAACCATAATTATTGCGAGTTCCATACACCATAATGAAAAAAATAAAATAATCGTATGAAAAATAAAAATATAATATCCACGATAATAGTCTCAGCATTCGTGATGTTGGGCTCCTGCGGAGAGGATTTTCTTTATATAGCTCCACAGGGTAGTATAGACCAGAATGCCTTGATGAATCAGACTGGCATTGATTTGCTTACTACATCTGCATACGCTAATTTTTCAGAAAACGGTTGGGGGGCATCCATCACTAACTGGACTTTCGGAAGTATGTATGGAGGCGATGCAAATAAAGGTTCTGATGCCAATGACCAGTCGGTTCTGAACACGATGGAAACCTATAGTATTTTGCCGACAAACGGATATATCGGTGAAAAATATGCATGGGTTTATAAAGGTGTGAAGCGTGTAAACGTAGCTTTGCAAACAATTGATGCCACTGAGGGTTTGCCCGAAGCATTTCAGCAATCCAGAACAGGTGAGATGCATTTTCTTAGGGCCATATTCTATTTTGAAGGAATAAAAGTGTTTGGCCCCCATCTGCCATGGGTAGACGAAACGATCACAGACAATGATCCCAAAGTACATAATGATGTTGATATTTATCCCAACGTACTGGCAGATATTGATATTGCAATCGAAAGCCTTCCCGACGTACAGGATATGCCGGGTAGAGCAAACTCGTGGGCGGCCAGGGCATTAAAAGCAAAGGTATTGATGCAAAAAGGAGATTTTGCTGCTGCCAAACCGATACTGAAAGATGTTATTGATCAGGGTGTAACATCCAACGGATTAAAGTATGGACTGGAGGATAATATGAATCTCAACTTTTATAGCCCGACGGACAATGGAAAAGAGTCAGTTTTTGCTATTCAGTTTTCATCAGACTATAATAATGCCAACACGGGTATCTCTATCGCCTATCCTCATGGAGGATCAGGTTCACCGGGAGGGTGTTGCGGATTTTATCAGCCGTCGAATGAGCTGGCAAATTCTTACAAGGTGGATGCAAACGGACTGCCACTCCTCGACAAGTCCTACAGAAATGCTCCTTATGTGGCAGAAAGAAATACAGGATCCGGTTTTTTGTCCGTCAATGGTAATATGGCAGTTGATCCTCGTCTGGATTTTGTAATCGGACGTTTTGGTGTTCCCTATAAAGATTGGGGACTGCCACAAAATAACTGGGTGAGAGATGTGGCAAACGGCGGTTTCTATATGCCAAAAAAACATGTTTACACAAAAGAAGAGCTTGATGCCGGACTTGCAGGTGGCGGGCTGAGTGATGGCTGGGCACCTGGTTCAGCGATAAATGTGCAATATCTCAGTTTCCGTGATATTATATTACTTTATGCTGAGTGCCTGGCAAATGATGATGAATTGGGTGCGGCAATGGGATATGTGAACCAGATACGTACAAGGGCAGCCCATCCTGATAATATTATTTATCAGAAGAAAGGGCAACAGACTGATCCTGACGTTCCTGCTGCAAATTACAGGGTTAAAAACTACCCTGCAACTCATCCTGCGTTTTCAGATAAAAACGTATGTATACAGGCGATTCGCATGGAACGAAAACTTGAGCTTGCTATGGAAGGTCAGCGTTGGTTTGACCTTGCACGCTGGGGAGGAACATATATGGCCAAGGAGTTGGCTGAGTATGTTGACTTTGAAAAAGAATTTATTACCAAATTTGCATCGGCAGCCAAACTAGATGCTTCCAAAACCATGTTTCCCTTACCAGACGGTCAGATACAGACTATGGGGAATGATGAGAATGGTGAGCCTTACTTGGTGCAGCCGGCTCCCTGGAAGTAATGAATTTCTATAAAAAACAAAAGGGAGAGTTATCTCTCTCCCTTTTTTTAAAAAAATAATGCAATGTCACAAGTCAAACTGTTCATCTATGTGTTAATTTTGATGTTCCTTATGGGATGTAACGGAGATACCGGCCTTACAAACTACACATACCGATTCAGTGTGGAAAGTATAAATAATTTTAAAGTCGAACTCCAGTTAAACCCTGATTCCACTTATCAAATCGGACGGCATAACTATTTCTTTGACAAGTATAAAGGCGAGGCACAGCCAAAATATAAGAGAGGAGTACTTACTGTGGCCGAATTTGACACATTCTCAAATTTAATCGACAGAAGCGGATTTGAGAAAATGGACGATGCATATGGTTTCGATCATAATGGTACCGTTGAAAATAATCTCGTGTATATGATCGAATTAAAACAAAATGAAAAGAGTAAATTCGTAGTAGTCAATGCAGAAGTGAATGACCCTTTTCCGGAGAAATTTGACCGTTTGATAGTTTTTACCAGTAACTTTATCAATGATAAACTGAATGAATAATTTTCAATCAAGCGACCTGAAAAATCAACTGAAAAAAAGGATTGTGTCGACTTTTATGAACATGTGACGGACTACAATGATATGAGCTTTAAAACCCGCTTCCATAAATCAGGTTGCCGGCACTTGAATTGATGCACCTTCCTGTCTCTCAGGGCCGATTTCCACCATTTGCGCCAGTATAGGGCAAAATAAAAAGTGGCCGGCATCACCAGGAAATAAACAAGCGCAAGGAGCCAGTTTTTGGTTAGAGCGCCAAGGAGCACCGACTGAATCAAATCGAAAATAGGTATAAAGATCAAACCGGACGCATATCTCACAGAAGGAACAAACTGTTTATCCTTGAAGAGACTGAGCAATTTTTTATTGATTAACAGTGGGAAAAGTCCATTCAGAAATCCAAAAAGCATCACCGGAGATGTAAGAACAAGCGCTTTAAAACGGGTGAAAAGGTTCAGACTACCAGACGTTTCCCATAGCTGGTCTTTTGTGGTGAGGCCATGTGCCTGTAAAATGTTGTAAGCTTCACGGAACCCGGCTATCCGGGTATTGAATGCAGGACGGTCATTTTCATAAAGGTCGTCTAAGCTCCGCACAATATGGA
>DJVY01000213.1:9030-23955 GCA_002440885.1 Bacteroidales bacterium UBA6244 | reverse complement strand
GGATCCGCCGCGATCACGGCTCCAAGTCGGTCACCATCGATAACATCACCTTCGCCTATGATAAGGCAGCTGAAGGAAACGGATTCAAGGAAGAGTTCATGTGGAGTGATGCCGAAAGAGGCCTAACAACAAAATATGGCACACTCACCGATAATCTCCATACCGACCTGCATGAATGTCTGGGACACGGATCGGGCAAGTTACTCCCCGGGGTCAGTACCGATGTGCTCCATGCCTATGCCTCTCCTCTGGAGGAGACCCGTGCCGATTTGTTCGCGCTCTATTACCTGGCCGACCCGAAACTGGTAGAGCTGGGGCTTCTTCCCGACGGCGAAGCCTATAAAGCAGAATACTACTCCTACATTATGAACGGAGCCATGACACAGCTCACACGCATTCAACCGGGTAAACAGATTGAACAGGCCCATATGCGAAACCGGGCCACCATATCGAACTGGATCATTGAACAAGGCAAAGCCGACAATGTGGTTGAATTAAAAGAACGCGATGGCAAAACTTACGTGGTGGTGAACGACTACGACAAGCTGCGCGCCTTTTTCGGTCAGTTGCTCGCTGAAGTACAGCGCATCAAGTCGGAAGGTGATTTTGAAGCAGGAAAGGAGCTGATTGAAACCTATGGTGTAAAAGTTAATCCAACGCTGCATGCCCAGGTGTTGTCACGCTATGAAGCGCTGAACATTGCTCCCTATAAGGGGTTTGTGAACCCCGTTTACAAGCTGGTGACCGATGAGAATGGAAAAATAACCGATGTGACTATTTCCTACGATGAAAATTATGTGGATCAACAACTGCGTTATTCCCGGGAGTACTCGGTATTACCACTGAAGAATTGATCCTTTTGCACCTGCAATCAACACATTGGCTCATTGGCTCATTGGCACATTAGCATATTGGCACATTGGCACATTGGCACATTGAATTGTGAATTACGAAGAAACAATCACATATCTCTATCAGCAGATGCCCGAATACCAGCGTATCGGGCATCTTGCTTACAAGGAGGGGCTTGGTAACAGCCTGGTGCTGGATGAGATATTTGGTCATCCCCACCACCGTTATAAAACCATTCATGTGGGGGGAACCAACGGAAAGGGATCCACTTCTCACCTGCTCGCTGCCATTCTGCAGGAGTCGGGCTATAAGGTGGGGCTATATACCTCTCCCCATCTGATCGACTTTCGCGAACGAATCAGGATTAACGACGCCATGATAGACAAGCGGTATGTGATCGATTTCGTGGAAAAGTACAGGGAACAGTTCGAGCCGGTGATGCCCTCCTTTTTTGAGCTGACCATGGAGATGGCATTTCTTTGGTTTGCAGCTCAGGAAGTCGATGTGGCCGTGATTGAAGTCGGCCTGGGTGGCCGTCTCGACAGCACCAACATCATCTCTCCCGATCTCAGTGTGATTACCAACATCGGGTTCGATCACATGAAACTCCTGGGCGACACCCTCCCAAAGATTGCCACCGAGAAAGCAGGAATCATCAAACCCCATACCCCTGTGGTAATCGGTGAGATTGGAAATACAGAAGTGGCACAGGTGTTTATTGACAAAGCAAAATCGGTGGGGGCACCCCTGATCTTTGCGGAACGTTACATGAGTAACTTTGTAGCTGAAAGGACCGGGAGAGGATGGCTGTTTCAGGCGGACAACTATCCCGGCTTTCCGGGGGAACTGAAGGGACCCGCACAGGATAAAAATGCCCGGACAGTACTCACAGCGGTGGAAGTGCTCCTTGAAACAGGATACACCATACCCAGGAAAGCAGTTTGTAAGGGTTTTAAGTCGGTAATCTCCCTCACCGGACTTATGGGACGATGGCAGCAACTACAATCTTCACCAAAGATCATCTGTGACATCGCGCACAATGCACACGGCTTGCGCTACATAGCGGAGCAATTGCTTTCAGAGAATTATGACCGGTTGCATATTGTTTTCGGGATGGCCAATGACAAGGATGTGAACTCAGTGCTTGCTTTGATGCCGAAAAATGCCCGGTATTATTTTACCAGGGCGTCTGTGGAACGGGCTCTGGATGAAAAGATACTGAAAGAGCATGCTGCGACTTACGGATTAAAAGGCTCCACCTTTGCATCCGTTTCGGAAGCCATTCATGCTGCCAAAGAAGACGCCGGTGAAAATGATCTCATCTTCATCGGCGGTAGTTCTTTCGTAGTGGCAGATGCACTGCCCTTGTTTATCTGATTACCAGATCATGACTATCCTGAAATTGTAAGTAACTTTGGCATTCACATCCTGAAAACCATCGGAGGGCTCAATGAAGAAAGTAACTCTGTTGGTCAAATAACTGTATTCATAGCCGATCGTTTCTGTAAAATCAATGGTACCTCCCGAACCATCATCTTCCAGGTAACTTTTCACATAGGGAAGTTGTACCTGTACCTCGTTCACGTTTTGATCACCCAGAAAAACATAACCAATCACCGCGCCGCTTTCATAGATAAAGTCATCGATGTATTTCAATTGTTTAGCAGCCTCCCACCGTCTGTTTACAGTGCTCCAGCTCCATTCGGAAGCATTTACGGTATATTGCTGAATATCCCAGTTTGTTTCCGCGATATCATCGTTGCTGCTACTACAGGAGGATAAAAACAGTGCAGTTCCGATGAACAGTACCCCTGATAATAAAGAAGTTAACCTTTTATTTTTCATTTTCATTTATTTTGAAGTTTGTATACTTGCCTGTATAACGTAGAAAACGTGCATTAGTTTAAATTACTTGTCAATGTCAGTTTTTAAAAATTTGTCCACGAAGAACAAATTTATTTTGTTTTTTTGAGCGTGGGCAATCCTAAAAACATCCTGAAAGGCGGTTACTCGGGCTGGAGAGACGGAAGCTCTTTTGCAAGCCTTTGGTTTGAGTGTTGGCTTGTGTTGGCTTGCAAATGTGCTTACGACTGTGGGATGGTCATAAATGGACTCTAAAAACTATATTTCATTTTAAACAGAAACATATCATAATCTTTCAATTGCGAGAACAAGCCTTCTCCTTTACCATCAAAAAAAACCGGCGAGAAAGTTATTACAGCATTTGGGGTAGCCTGGTACTCAACCTCAGGCATGTAAACTATGGCATAATTGTCGGTTACATTATTCCAGTCGGCAACAATGAAACCGCCACCAATGGGTGCTACTTTTAATTTTTCATTGAAAAATTTCTTTTCGTATCGTAGAAAAAAATAGTCATTCAGGTTTTCAGCCCCACGTTCGTGGATAAATCCGTGCATATACTGTAGATTTAAATAAGAACCATCAGAAAAGTTGTAATCACCACCCAATACAAATTTAATGTATGGTTTTGTTTTGTCTAATATTATTGAATCCTGTGTAACAGGTACTGGCGACATCGGGTAAAAAGCCGATAAATCATTGGTCATTATCACATCTTTTTCGGGAATAAAAGCTGCTGCCTCAGCCCAAAATCCAATTCCGGCAATGCTGGTTGCCAAATCAGCTCCAATGATATGGGTTCTTGCAAATGAAAGCTGTGAATTAATGTTTATTCCACCTGTCATATCAACAGGGGTAAATATATTTTTTGTAGCGAAAGGCAAACCATCGTAACCCCAAACATAGCTTACGGAAAAATCAACTCCTTTCGCAAAGCCTTTAAATTTAAAGCCGGCAGTAGAGCTTTTACCCAAATTATAGCGTGGCATCAGAATAGTGTCTGAAAAACTTTTTAGCACCATACCATCTGGCAATTCCATGTTGGGGTTGAGCGCATCGGCAAAAATCCCGACAGGCATATTTGCCGGCTGGAAAAAAGGAATAAAAACACCCTGCACAGAGAAGTCGTTATTTATATAGTAATTGAGATTAATTGCATCGGAACCCCGGCGACGGCCAAAATCAAGTATATCCTCCAAATCCAAAGGATTAAGGTTATCGGTAGGATTAAGTTTGTCGGCTGTTCCCCAAACAATTCGCTGACGTCCAATGGTTATGTCTAAATTTTTAGATAGAAATCCGAATAATTGAACATAGGCCTCCCTTACTTCGAGGTTATAGGGGTCAACAATTCCTTTATTATAAAGGTTGGCAGAGGAACTTATATTGGGCAAGCCAATATTTCGCAGCCAAACTTCACTGTAGAACTTCGAGTTTTCTGTTCTCTTGTCAAGTTTTAGTGTTAACCTGTTTTCGTTCCAGACCCAATCATTCTTGTCTTTAAGCTGGAATCGCTCATCGGTTAACAATTCCCCCGATAACTTAAGGCTATTGTCTTCCTGTGCGTTAACTATGCCTGTAACTGAAATAAGCAGAAGCATAGAAAAAAATAAATTTCGTTTTTTCATATTCTATAATTTTTTGATTTGATTTTTAACGATTGTTTTTAACAAATTAAAGCTGTTAAATGCTGCCAATGCAATTTGATGCCCCTCAAAGATAAATTCTTTTACTGCTTTCGATTGACTACTGGCTTTATCAAATTTGGTTGGATGCTTTAACCCTTCAAGCATAACATATTTAACCTTTTTTTCATGTGCCTGAAAGTAAAGATTGATTAAGGTTTCCACACCGAATTTTGAAGCTTTCATCTCCTCCAAAATTGGCTGGATATCTTTCTTCAACATCGCCCTTTCGCCCGTAAACGATTTGAACGGGTTGATTTTATAGTTAATCAGGGTTTCTGTTGCCTGTCCTAAAACCATATCGCACGTTTTGTTGAAAATAGGTTTGATTAATTTTTCAAAATGCTCTTCCTTCAGGTTAGACAAATCAGCATCTATAAAAACAATAATCTCGCCTGTTGAATTTTCAACTCCGGTTGCCATGGCATATCCTTTACCTTTATTCTCAGGCAGTACAATGTATTTAAGCGATGGAGAATTCAGAAGACCGGTTAAAATTTTGTCAGTGCCATCTGTTGAGCCATCGTTTACAACAATTACCTCATCGAAGAAGTAATCGCATGCGGTTGTTACTACTTCTTTAACCGTTTTCTCCTCGTTATAGGCGCAAATGATTGCTGATATTTTTCTCATAATTTAACCCCCTTTTTTATCTGCCTTTCAGTAGCTTTTAGCAATAAATCATAATTCTTAATAGCTGTGCTGGCAATTTCCCAACCCTCGTTGATATAGCTTGTTGTGGCTTTTAATGTAGTCATTTTCTTATATTTATCGTTATGCTTCATTTCAGCCAGCCGTAGAAATTTTAGTGTTTTGCCCAGAGATATGTAGAAGAAGTATAGGAGCGTTTCAACACCGAAACGTGATTCCTTCATTTTATCGAGTAGGGGCGCAATATCTTCTTTAAGCAAAGCCCTTTCACCTGTTAAAATCTTTAATGGATTTACTTCCTGACTTAAAATATTTACGGTAGAATAACCCAAAACCATATCGCACTCATTGTTTAATAAGGGTGATACCCATTGAGTAATGTAGCCGGAGGGTATAATTCTTTGGAACCTCTGCAACAGACCTGACCACATCTTTATCGGACGCAAAAATTTTTTCCAATTCCAACAGATATCTTCTGGGGTTGGTTCCGAAAACATGAACAGCCGCAACAATCGGCAAAAAGTCAATGCCCTCATAAACAGCGTACTTATTAAGTATTCGGTTTATTTCATTTTGCCTGATAATCAATTTAATCAAACGGATTACAAAGTATGGAAACCCTTTTAAAAACTTTGAGTTGCTATCCTTTATTAATCTGTGAATATTTATGTATTCCTCCGTTGAATTCATTTCGTCTTATTAATTAAGGAACTGTTCTGTATTGCCTCTTTAGTTACGTTTTCGCCCAATAAAATCAATTCTTTTGCCTTATGAAAATCAAAGGTGTTTGCAGAATTGTGGGGAATATTAATAACCAAATCCGGTTGGTATTTTTCAATGTTTAGCTTTGCATTCCGTTCTATCATGACGGATGAAGTCCTGCTCAGCAGCGAGTAATAACCTAAGCTGTGCTTATCGCCTGTTGAAATTAGCGTTGACAGTGTTTTCACCAACCCGTTCAGGTAGCCTTTTTCTTCTTCAGATGCTGCTTTTGGAGCATCAGTCTTCTTCTCCCCGTATAAGTTCACCACTACAAGTATATCTTCACTTTGGCGGACTACATGTCCAATAGGAATAGGATTTAGCACTCCCCCGTCAACAAGTATGGTATCGTTGTATTTAACCGGGGTAAAAACCGCCGGGATGGCAACCGATGCACGGGCTGCCTCATAAAAGCTGCCAGTGGTAAAAATCATTTCTTTTTCGTTAATTATGTCTGTGGCAACGGCAGAAAAAGGAATTTGCATCTCCTCAATATTCATATCGGGGATAAAGGTTCTCATTTTGTCGAACACGCGTTCACCCTTTAGGAGCCCATTCATTGTCAGGGTAAAATCCATGAACCCCCATACATCCCTTATATTAAAGGTACTAACCCATTTGGCGTATTCTTCCAGTTTTCCCATGGCGTATAGCCCTCCGATAACTGCTCCTATGGAAGAACCCGATACGGAAGTTATATTAAAACCCTGCCGTTCCAATTCGTTGATTACTCCAATTTGGGCAAGCCCCCGGGAACCGCCACTCGATAATACCAATGCTACAGATTTCTTCATATATTTGTACTTTGGTCAATTGAAAATTTGTCAGGATATTTTGCGGTAACATCAGAATACAGTTGAGCAATCTCTTTTCTAACTATATAAATATCTGTTGGATTGTAAATCACTTTTTTAATCCCGATTTCTTTCTTCTTATAATCAATGTATCCAACAATAATTTGAACATTTGCTCTAGTTGCCATATAGTAAAATCCTTTTTTCCAACGTGTGACTTTTGCCAAATGTCCTTCCGGTGATAACACAATATGTAGCTCTTTGCTATTGTTAAATAATCCGGCTATATAATCAATAAAGTCTTTTGTACTATCCACTGGAATTGAACCAAAAATTTTGAAAAAGTATTTCAACGGAAATTTGAAAAATTCTTTTTTTGAAAGAAATTTGTAATTAATTCCTAACTGCATCATATATAGCTTTCCATAAAAGCCATCCCAGTAGCTTGTGTGTGGCGCAAATATTATAACAGACTTTTTAATGTCAGGAAATTCACCAACTATTCTCCAACCAAACAGATTAACTAATATATATCTTGAAATTGCTTTCATGTTACGGTGCTTTTTTTAATTATTTTAAAAGGGTGAATCGGGTTCTTTAGCCATTTCATGTAAAATTATCCTATCCGTCATACCGGGGAAATTTTTATATAGCCAAACGGTAAGTTTACCCTGAAGAGTCAAAATCAAATCTCGTTTTCGGTTTAAAGTTGCTTTCACTATAATCCTGGCAACTTCTTTGGAAGGCATCATCTTATCTTCATCCCTTGGAGTTTCGATTTGTGGCAATCCGAGTTTATTTAAAGCCGTTTTTCGTATATTTGAGGATGTAAAACCCGGATGAACAACCAAAACATTCAGTCCTTTCTTAATGTTTTCAAGACGTAGCGTGTTAAAAAAACCATCTATTGCATATTTTGAGGCGCAGTAACCAGTTCTCCCCGGTAAGGGTGCTAGCCCCGAAATGGATGAAATAGCTATTAAAGTTCCTTTTTGTTCCAGCAAATAGGGTAAAGCATACTTTGTACAGTAAACAGCCCCGTAAAAATTCGTGTCCATTAATTCTTTAATAACACTCAAGTCTAAATCCTCGAAATTTGCCCTCATAGAAATACCTGCATTGTTTATAAGTACATCAATTTTTCCGTATTTTTCAATGGTCTTATCAACTAAATCTTTACAGTCATCAATATTCTTAACATCTGTTTTTACAGCGTATGCTTCACCTCCACGGCTCTTAATTTCTGCTTCAACTTTTTTTAATTCATTTTCTCTTCGGGCAGCCAGAACAACCAATGCTCCATTATCAGCAAATTCAAAAGCCAATGCTTTACCAATGCCCGAAGAAGCACCGGTTATTATTACAACCTTACCATTGATTTTTTTCAATTTTCTGTTCATTGCTACAATTGCTTAAAATAACACCTGCTTCTTTTGTGCTGTCTGCTTTCAAATTTATTCCATAAATTATTAATATTCTGGTTGGTTTCAAGGTTTCGGGTGGTTTCAATATTCGTAATTCCATTTTTAATGAACGCTGAAATGATTTCATTAAAAATAATTCCATTAACACCTTTATTCTGATAGTCCTTTCTTACAGCAATGAGTAGTAAATCTGCAGTGTCATTTGTTTGTAATGCCTGCTTTATTTGCATGAATCCAAATGGGAATAGCCTGCCTTTTGCCTTTTGCTGTGCTTTTGAAAGAGACGGTATGGTAATTCCGAATGCTACCACTTCATTTGATGAATTCAAAATAATTGATACAAACTCGGGCTTGAGATATGAGATAAACTGCTCTTTAAGCACCTCTATTTGTTTGTATGATAACTCAGCGAAAGCATAAAGCCCATTGTATTCGGCGTTTATAAGGTTAAACACATCATCGGAATATTTCAGTAAATCTTTTTTATTTCTGATTACTGTACTATGTAAATTGTGCCTTTGTTTTACCAATTCAGCCCCTTTTAGAAATTTTTCAGGCACCGTTTTGGGTACTTTAACATTATATTCAACCCAATCTACGTCCTTTTTATATCCCAATTCTTCAATTAATTTTGGGTAATACGGAAAATTGTAGTGAGCAAATGAAGTAGGCATCTCATCAAACCCTTCAATCAGAATACCTGAAGGATCAAATGAGGAAAATCCAAGTGGCCCGTGTATGTATTCCATCTTTTGGCTTAATGCCCACCTTCTAGCAGCTTGAAACAATTCTATTAATACCTTTTTATCATCTACAAAGTCCAACCATCCAAACCTTGCATATTTAACTTTGTATTTTTCGTTGTACCTGTCGTTTATGATTCCAGCTATTCTTCCAACTGTTACCCCATCCTTTACTGCTAACCAATATTTTGCCTTGCAAAATTCAAAAGCAGGGTTTTTATCCACTGAAAGTGTAGATAGTTCACTTGAATGTATAGCAGGAACATATAACTTATTACCTGAGTACAAGCTATCAGGAAATTTGATAAATTCTCTTAACTCTTTCTTCGTTGATATTGCTTTGATTATTAATCCCATTTCGTCAATCTCATTAGTCTAACATCGTTTTTAAGTCAGGTTATTGAAAAAAATTACTTTAACAGTACATAAAAAACATATTCAAATTCGCTTGTCAAAAATTTATTGTAAGTTATTGTGCCTTCTGTTGCTGCAAAATTTCTACCTAAATTTTGGAGAAATTTTGGCAGCAGTTTTCTCACTAATTCTTCCCTATTTGGAGTTGATAATTTTAGGGCTTCTACAACATTTTTCGTAATTACTCTATTATTTAAGCGTTTAAAACACATGTTTTTAAATTGCCGGTTTAACTTTCTTAAATCATACTGATTCCCAAAATCAGCAAAGAGTAAAAAGAGTAAAACGCCTCCTGGTTTTAAAACGCGATATACTTCACTCAGGAATAAATCTACTTTTGAGTAGCGGTGCGGTGGCTCAATGTTAATTACCACATCAAAAGCATTGTCCTCAAAGTTTAATTTTTGTGCATCTGCTCGAAAAAACTTAATGTTTTCAGATGAATATTTCTTATTACAAAACTTAATTGCTTTCTTATTCAATCCAATACCGTTCTGGTTATCTTTTGAGTAGCCATAATTCATGAAAATATTCTCAGCGTTTTTATCAATGGCACTTACATACCAGTACCAAAACTTGAAAAAGATATTTTTTAGTTTTTCTTTCATGGGATTTTCATAATTTTTTTAGTAAAACAGCCCCGCTTGAATACCCACCACCAAAAACAGAAATTACAATTATGTCGTTACTCCTGAATTTGTGTTTATTTTGTGACAATACAATTGGAGTACTGGCAGAGCCTGTGTTACCGCAAAATTCGATATTTGACAACACACGTGAAGAATCCAAATTTAGTCCCCGTGTTACATAATCAGTTATTCTCGCGTTTGCCTGATGTGGAATAAAATAGTTCAACTGGTTGACAGCAATGCTATTTTTATTTAAAATATGTTCTGTTTCTTGTATCATATATTTACAGGCAAATTGAAAAACATCTTTGCCAAAAGGCATTTTTAACCCACCATTATACGGTTTAAGGTATACTCCTTCGATGCTTTTACCGATATGCCCTAAACCAGTGGTATTAATATCAATAATTTCAAAATCATTATCAGAATACCTTTCGTTTGAAACAATGATTGCTGCTGCACCATCGCCCCATAAAAAGCCGGATTTAGGGTCGGAGTAGTCGTTATACAGACTATTCTGCTCAGAAACAACAATTAATACTTTGTTTGCTTTACGAACCTTTAAAAAACAATCGGCTATTTCAAGGGCGTTTAGAAAAGATGAACATGCCGAGTCAATGGTAAAGCTTTTGGCTCTTTCCATTTTAAAATATGCCTGAACAGCATGGGCAAGTGTGCCAACCGTATCGTAAGGTGTGTATGTTGCGCCAATAATTAAGTCAATTTCGTTAAGACTGTACGGCAGTTTATTGAGAACATTCTTTACAGCCTTAATTGCCATAGTATTTGTGTTCTCGTCAGGCATTGTACGCCTTCGTTGCTTTATTCCGCTTTTGGCAATTATCGCATCACTGGCAATGCCGTAATTATCAAAAAAGTAATCGTTTGATACTACCATGTCTGGCAGGTAATCAGTTACAAAATTTATTATCATACAACGGGGTTATTTTTTTTATTCATCATGAATTTTTGTCAGTTGTTTATTATTTTTTTATTGTACCAGTTTTCTTACCGTAAAATCATCATCCGAAAGACCAGTGTCGTACTTTACATCCGACATTTGCATTTTGGTTGAATGGTTTTTCTTTAAGTCGGTCATTTTAATTTCAGAGGCATTCCAGTAATTACCAATTTTATTGAATGTGTATTTGGCTTCTTTTACCTTATTGCCGCCCTTGTCATAGTACTCCATTAACTCGGGGTAAAAGTTTGCTTTATTGATATGTACAATTACTTTTGAGTAATCAGATTTTCCTTTAGGGGTGAGTTCAAGAACGAAAACATTTGACTCTGTTTTTAACAGTTTGGGCGTGTACTTTGCCGAAAAAAGGACCGATTCCATATCGTCATAAGAAAAATCGGTGCCGGCAAAGTTCTGGTTTTTTGCGCTCGATGCAATTCTTCTTTCTTTGCCAAAGGCGGGTAGATACAGGTACATGACATCGTTTGGCAACGATAAAACCGAAATTCCGGCTTGTGAGGCAGGGGCAGTGAACCGGAACATACGCTTATCAGTGCCTTTCTGTTGCACAGTAGCTTCCCTTACTTCCTCTTTTCCGTTCTTGTCAATAAGAATAATCTTATTTTTCCCGTTAATGTCTTTGGGCGAGTACATCACATTGTCCATGTTTTTCAAAATAGTTGCTGCATCCTGTGCATTTACTGAAAAGATGCTTCCTGCACCGATAAATGCGGCCAAAACCGCTGTTCTCAAAATTGATTTCATAATTGTAGAATTTAATTATTAATGATTATTTGCTGTTATTTTACGTTTTCTGTTCACAAGTATCAAAATAACCGGCAGCAACGTTAAAGCTCCAAACCCGGAGCCAAACATGCTAATGGCAACCAGCAGCCCGAAATTTTGCAAGGGAACTATTTGTGAAAACAGAAGGACCAAGAATCCCGCAGATACCGAAATGACGTTGATAATTACCGCCTTTCCACTATATAACATGGTTTCTTCGATTGCCCTTTCAGCATCTCCATGGGTTATCAGATGATTATTAAAACCGGTAATTACGTGGATGGAATAATCGATACCGATACCTAAGGCAATACTGGCAACAAGCACGGTAGCAATATCGAGAGGAATGCCGGTTATTCCCATGAATCCGAATAGCACTATAATTGTGGCAATAACAGGTATGGCCGCAAAAATCCCTTTTGCAGCAGAGCGTAAAATAAAGCCCACAATTATTATAACCATAATAATGGCTATAAATAAGCTACTATACTGGCTACTTATCAAACTGTTGTTTAACTTAACATAAACAGAAGGCATGCCTGTCAGCTTAATTGTATAATGTTCATTTTGATTTTCCTCGATGAACCGGTTCATTTTAGCGGTAAACAATTCTAGTTCTTTACTGTCAACCGATGCAAATTTCGACTGGATGATACCTTTGGTAAGGTCATCTTTCACTAATTGTGGCATCACTTCCTGTCCATCAAGCAAAAACCACAATTGTTCTATTTTTGCCTTGTCGTCGGGAATTTTTTTACCCTCGCCCATGGCATCGTTCATTTGTTCAATGAGGTCGGCTACCGATTGTGTTATTTTTATATTTGGGTCTTCCTTCATGAAATGTTCGGTTTTAATCATCATTTTCAAAACCTCAGGACTTTGCAAATCGCCTTCAAATACAACAAACACAGGTAACGAACCTCCGAATTTTTTCTGCATAACATCTTCGGAAATCCGTGTAGGATTATCCTGCTTAAAATAGTCGGCCATGTTAACACTTGTTTTTATCACAAAAATGCCGCCTATGCAAATTATCAATAGTATTACCCAGCCTGTTAGGGTATATTTGGGATGTTTAAACAAGACTTTTACCAAGGGCAGCAGGATTTTATGGGTTAATATGGTTTCCTTATCTTCGTTTTCGATAGCACTTTTTTTACTATACATCGATAAACCCGATATAAGTGCGGGAACAAAAAACAAGGAAAGTATTAAAGCAATTAGAGTGCCCACCGCAGTAAATATTCCGAAATCTTTTATCATGGTGAGGTATGCTCCAAAAACAAATGATACAAACCCGATGGCCGTGGTTACTGCTGCCAGTATTACAGGTACGAGAATATATCCAAGTGCTTGAAGTAATGCCTGTTTTCTGTCTGCAAGTTTATTGTGGTTAATACTGTTGAGCACATGTATGGTATACGCACTTCCTACGGCAAGCAGCACAACGGGTATTATATTGGAAATAATGGTTAGCTCGTAACCCAGTACAGACATTAAGCCCATTGTCCAAATCACCGCCAGGCCTGCTGTAAGCAATGGTAACATAACGCCACGTAAGGATTTGAAGCTTAACAATAAAACTATGGATATAATGAGAAAAACAATAGGTATTAGCCAAATGATATCCGAAACAATCAAATCGTTAATGTCGTTCATCATCATGGGCAGGCCACCATAGTATAGTTTTTCAGGCAGGTTCAACTTTTCAATTTTAGACTTAATTTCTTTGGCAACTTCCTGTTTATCGCCATCAGGAAGAAGTGTAAAAAGTATTGCAGTTGCTGTTCCATCATCGGAAACGATAGCCCCTTTATACAGGTCTTTTGAGAAAACATATTCTTTCAGGCTGTCTAGCTGCGATGCTGCAACTGGGAGGTCGTATTCATCCACCAGCTTTCCGATTTCAATGCCCCATTCAGAGCTTTTGATATCGAGAATATTAGTTAAACTTGTTACAGTAGAAACACCATGGGTATATTTGATGCTATCTGTAATTTGTTTAATACCCCTGATAACTTCTGCTGTAAAAACATTGTCAGTTTCCAGTACAATCATTCCCATATCGTTTCCGCCAAACTGTGTGCCTATTTCTTTATAAAGTATGGCAGCAGGGTCATCATCGGGTAAAGAGCTTATTATATCGGAATTTATGTGCAAATTTCTTAGTTGAGAACCAAAGAAAATGGTTAATGCAAAAACTGTAGCTATTATGAGCCATCTGTTTTTTACTATGCTTTCTGCAAATCTTTTCATATTTTTAGTATTAACTGTATTGTACTATTTATGTTTTTTAGTCAGTTTTGAGTAAAAAAAATTATCTTGTCAGGCCCTTATTTAAAATATTAATAAGATTGTCGAAATGAGGTGAATATTTTTTGTATTTATCCTGAAGGAAGAACGGGATTTCAAGACCTTTTAAAACCATTAAAAATACATCTAACATTACATCTATTTCAGTTACCAGGTAAAATTCACCTGCATCAATACCTTGCCGGATTATCTTTTTTATGTTTTCTTTTTCCCAATTATCTAATTCGGTACGAAGGCTATCAATAAAATGGAAATGCTCAAAAAAGTCTGCTTTGAGCGTTTCGTGATAACAAGCCGCCGAATTCAGTATCTCCATTCTTTTCACGAGGTATTTTTTCAGTTTTTCCGCGGCGATTAAATTTGGGTTGTCAACAATAATTTCCAACTGATTTTTAAGGATATCCATCTCTTTAGAGATGACTGCTTTGAATAATTCCTCCTTGCTTGCAAAGTGATAGTATAGCGAACCTTTTGCTTTCCTTGCAATTTTAGCAATTTCGTCCATTGAGGTCTTGTGAAACCCAAAATGGCTGAATAACCTATTCGCAGCGCTTAAAATTGATTCTTTGGTATTATCAATACTCATGTCATTTTTGTACTAATTTTGTTTTTTGGTACAAATATAGATATTTTTTTTTACAAATCAGTATATTTTCTTCTATAAATTCTACCATATCAAAGAATATCATACACAAAGCCTTATAAAATCTTGTGTAAGGGCAAAGTAACCAGACCCCACTGTTCGTAGGGAGGGAATAATCTTCTCCATTGTAAATCGCACAAAAGATACTTCTAATGAACAAAAATTTTTCCCACAAGGATTTTGTTCAACAAAGATTGGGTAAAATCATTTAGTTGATGTTATCTTTGTGCACATATAAGCCACATACTTTCTTCATGTTGAATGTTTTAGTGGTTAATAATATTCAAAAATAAAGAAAGTTGTGGCTTCTTGCAATTCACCCACCCGAACGAAATGAAGTGAAGTGAGGTAAAACATTCAATTTTTATGGGTCTGTGTATAAGTTAAGACTTTTATGTACATTTG
>DJVY01000213.1:5922-8976 GCA_002440885.1 Bacteroidales bacterium UBA6244 | reverse complement strand
GCTGCTCTTTACAATATTCAACTTACAGAGCAGATCGCTGATACCTGAACGCTAAAAAGCTGACAGCTAAACGCTAAAATTAAAATTATGCAACAATATCTCGATTTATTACAACGGGTACTTGACGAAGGTGTAAAAAAGGAGGACCGTACCGGTACGGGTACAATCAGCATATTCGGGCATCAGAGCCGCTACAGGATGAACGATGGTTTTCCCGTACTCACCACAAAAAAACTCCATCTGAAATCGATCATNNGAATGGGCAGATGAGGACGGGGATCTGGGCCCTATCTATGGATATCAATGGCGCTCATGGCCCGACTATAAGGGAGGACACATCGATCAGATTACACAGGTAGTGAACTCGCTCAAAAATAATCCCGATTCACGCCGCATCATTGTCAGCTCATGGAACGTGGCCGATCTTCCAAATATGAACCTCCCACCCTGCCATGCCTTCTTTCAGTTTTATGTGGCGGATGGAAAACTCAGCCTGCAGCTCTATCAGCGCAGTGCCGATATTTTCCTGGGAGTACCCTTCAACATCGCCTCCTATGCGTTGTTGCTGAAAATGATGGCCCAGGTGACCGGGCTGCAGGAGGGCGATTTTGTGCATACATTCGGCGATGCCCACATCTACCTGAACCATCTCAACCAGGTGAATCTGCAGCTTTCCCGTACACCGCGTCCGCTGCCCGAGATGAAGATCAATCCCGATGTAAGGGATATCTTCGGCTTTCGCTTCGAAGATTTCGAACTGGTAAACTACGATCCGCATCCACATATAAAAGGAGATGTTGCCGTATGATAAATCACAACACAGGTGAAATCACCATCATCGTCGCACTTGACGAAAACAACGGTATCGGACGCGATGGCGATCTGCTTTGTCATCTCCCCAACGATATGAAGCACTTTAAACAGATCACCACCGGACATACCGTGATCATGGGTCGGAGAACGTATGAATCGCTGCCAAAGGGGGCATTACCCAACCGCACCAATGTGGTGATCACTTCCGATGCAGCAGAGAATTATCCCGGTTGTATTGTTGTCCGTTCTGTGGAGGAGGCGCTCAGTCGTTGCAGCAACCAGGAGAAGATATTCGTTATCGGTGGCGGTCGCCTGTACCGTGCCACGATCGGCTTGGCAGACCGACTCTCTCTGACGCGTATCCATCACTCATTCAGCGATGCCGACACCTTTTTCCCGGAAATCAATTTTGATGAATGGACGCTGACAAAAAAAGAGGCACACGCAGCCGACAATAAGCACCGTTATCCGTATACATTTTTAACCTACAGTAAAAAATAATCATTCAGCTATGGGTGGAGAAGCATGGAAAAAGTTCTTGGCGGGTGATGATAAATCTTTCGCAGTACTTTATCATGCCTATTTTTCAGAACTTTTTGCCTATGCCTTGAAACTGGGATTTGACAAAGAGACATGCAAAGATGCGATACAGGATCTCTTTTTTAAAATTTACATCTCTAAAAATAACCTCGCTCACATTCGAAATATTGAATTTTACCTGATCAGAAGTCTGAAAAACCGACTCTTCGATATGCACAACGATGAACATAAGATACAGGAAATAGATTATCAGGATATCTTTGTAGAGAACGAAAAAAATATTGTGGAGCAAATTATCGACGAAGAGAAAGAGATGCAGTTAAAACATGTAATATCTTACTTACTGCAAAACCTACCTCCCCGGCAGCGAAAGATTGTCCATTACCGCTATCAGTTTAATCTGAGCTACGCAGAAATTGGTGAAATCATGCACCTTTCTCCCGATGCTGTGAAAAAAAATCTATACCGTGCACTCAAAAAGATGAAAGACACATCTACAACCAATTCAAGTTATTTTCTGACATATCTATTCACAATACTTGGTTAATTAATATTAATTTTGTCTCTTTTACCAGTTTATTCCGTCTTTTTAAAAAAGAGTGTGAATGAAACTGAATTTAGATTATAAAGATTTTTTGTGTGATGATCTTTTCGTTTACTGGAGGATTCATCCCACGGCAGAACTCACCTCATTCTGGGAAAAGTTTATTAGTCAGAATGAGCATCTTAGAGAACCATTTCAGCATGCAATTGCTGTTTTCGCCGAAATTCAACAACCACACGGCAGTTACCTGCCCGATGAAGTTACGGTAAGCAGAGAATTGCAGGATAGGATCAACCGATTCAGAAAGAAAAAACTACGCATGGTATCTATGTCATCAGCAGCTGCCATCTTGTTAGTGGCCCTGATCACGGCATTATATACTGTAACACGCAGAGAGAATACATTTTCCGACAAGCAGATGGCTTCTATCGGAGCGGTGATGATCCAGGATAAAGTACAATTGATTACCGGAAATCAGGTGGTTGACATGGAAAATAATGCCACGGTGTTCCTCACTGAAAAAGAAAATGCCCTGATTCGGGATTCTCTCTCACGGAAGGAGATCGATCTGAAGAAAAATCAATCAAACAAGCTGATCGTACCATTTGGAAAAAGATCGTCGGTGATTCTTGCCGACGGATCTGCGGTACATGTAAACTCCGGCACTGAACTTGATTTCCCTTCTGTCTTTACCGGACAGACGCGGGAAATCAGTGTAAAAGGTGAAATATTTATTGATGTGGCTAAGCAAAGACAGCCCTTTATTATTCACACGCCCCAATCTCAAATAACTGTCTATGGAACATCATTCAATGTTTCATCCTACACCGATGAAAAAAATGAATCGGTCGTGCTGGTTGACGGATCGGTACACATAAAAAGTGATCAAGGTGCGTTGATGTTGAAGCCTGGTGAGATGGCAGAAGTAAACAATGGAAACATCCAACGGAAGCAGGTAGACGTGATGGAATACATCAGCTGGAAGAGCGGTTATATGCAATTGAACAAAAACTCCTTAACCGAGGTTCTCAAAAAAATAGGTAGATATTACAACGTAGAATTCAACTATGCGGCCACATTGAATTTACAAAATCAGACCTGTTCCGGTAAATTGTTTCTTTCCGAAAATCTTGACGACGTATTGCAATCATTTTCAA
>DJVY01000213.1:0-5904 GCA_002440885.1 Bacteroidales bacterium UBA6244 | reverse complement strand
AATTGCCTATGACTACGAAGTAAAAGAAAAAGAAAAAGGCCGGATAATGCGGCAACATTATCCGACCAGGAAAAAAATTAATTTATTGGGTAACAAATTAAAATTCAAACGCAAAGATATGCAAGAAAAGCAAAACTTTAAACAGATCAATCTGAAAAAAGACAACAAGTTTTTAAAAATCATGAAAATTTATTTTTTAATAACTTTCCTCTGTGTCTTTTCAATGGCAGCAGAAAACACCTATTCACAATCGAAATCGGTCAGTGCCGAATTAAAAGGTGTCACGTTGCGGGAAGCATTGCAAGAAATTGAACAGAACAGCGATTATCTGTTTCTGATAATGGATAATACCGAAGCCGGTTTATCAAAGAGTGTGAACGTTTCTTTTGACAACAAATCGATAGAAGAAATTATGAATTTGTTGCTGAAGAATACCGACCTGGTGTACTCCATCGTAAACCGGCAAATCACCATTTCCAGGGAACGGGATGCTATTGAAAGTAAGAAAAAGGAAGAAACCACAACTGACACCAAAGAAGTTCAGCAAACCCACAGAACCATCACCGGAACGGTGCGGGATGTAAATGGTGAATTCATTATCGGTGCGAACATTGTTGAAGTGGGCACAACCAATGGCACCATTACCGACATAAACGGAAATTTCTCTCTGAATGTGGCAAACGATGCGACCATACAGATTACCTACATCGGATATCTGAGCCAAACAGTAAAGACAACAGGAGGTATCAACTTCAACATCACACTCAGAGAAGATGCACAAGCCCTGGAAGAATTGGTGGTGGTGGGGTATGGTACACAAACAAAGGCCAATTTAACCGGTGCTGTTTCTACCGTAGATGTTGGTAAGACACTTGAAGCCCGCCCCTATTCCGATATTTCCAAAGCACTTCAGGGTGCTGTGCCTGGTCTCTCTGTGATCAGTAATAGTGGTAAGTTAGGAGCACAACCTTCCGTTACAATACGTGGCTTAGGAACATTAAGCAATGATGCTACAAGTAAACCTTTAATAGTTGTTGACGGTGTACCAATGGATGATCTTTCACTTTTGAATACCCAGGATATTGAAAATATATCTGTTTTGAAAGATGCGGCATCAACATCAATCTATGGTACCAGAGCTGCTTTTGGTGTGATACTTATCACTACCAAGTCTGCCAGGCAAGTAGATCGGGTATCTGTAAACTACACCAATAATTTTGCTTGGGATACGTCCACAATCTTGCCTGACTATCCGGATGTACCAACGCAATTGGAAGCATTAATTGCCGCAAACGGACGCGCAGGTTTGGCAAACGAACTATTTGGCATGTATCTGGATGAGATGCTTCCTTATGCCGAAAAATGGAGAGATGAACATAACGGCAAGAAGGCCAATTACAGAGAAATGGTATTGGGACACAAAGATGCACTTACAGATAGTTCGAAACCGCTTGGTGACTTTATCCTGGATAATAATGGAGTGGGGATGTATTTTGCCGACTGGGATGTCGTAAATATCATGTTTCGGAATTGGAAACCGTCACAGAGTCACAATCTATCTCTGCAAGGTATAAGTGGGAAAACCTCTTATTATATGTCGGTAGGTTATAACCACGACGAGGGCATCATGACTTACTACCCGGAAAAATTGGATAAATGGACTGCCATGTTGAATCTCACAACCGATGTTAATGACTGGTTACAGGTTGGCGCACGGTTTAACTATAGCAATAAAGATTTTTCCGGTCCTGCGACACGAAGAACTACCTATCAGTACATGTGGCGCTGGGGAAGCTTTTTCGGCCCATATGGATCATATCAGGGCATTGATATGCGCAATGATATTGCTTATCGCAAACAGGCAGGAGACTGGACCGATAACAACAGTTTTATACGTATGGGAACTTTTGCAAAAGCAACACTTGCAAAGGGATTGACATTAAATGCCGATTACACTTATAACGTGAATAACTATACCTATAAAGCAGCCTATATTCCTTTGGGTGGATGGAACTCCTGGGGTGGTGCGATCGAAAATACAACGTTATATACCAGTAGTTCATGGCTGGAACAACAGTCTGATCAGGATAAAACTTTTGCATTGAACATTTATGGGAATTATGAATTTTCTCTGCCAAATAACCATAACTTGAATCTCATGTTGGGTGGAAATGCAGAAGGGAATACGTATTTCAACCACTATTCAGAGAGAGATGACCTGTTGGACTATAATCTTCCGGAGTTTGATCTGGCTACAGGCACTCAATATGTCGATGGGGAACATTCACATTGGGCAACTGCTGGTTATTTCGGACGTCTTAACTATAACTATAACGGGAAATGGTTGTTGGAGTTAAATGGACGCTATGACGGATCTTCCCGGTTTCCTGCTAACGACCGCTGGGCTTTCTTCAAATCTGCATCAGCAGGATACAGAATCAGCGAAGAAACATTCTTCAATCCTTTAAAAGAATCGATTAATAATCTTAAGTTAAGGGCCTCATATGGAGAAATCGGCAATCAGGCAGTAGGTAATAACATGTACCTTTCCACACTGGCGAAACGTACGGAAAGCAATACTAATTGGCTGGCAGATGACGGAACCAAAGTGGTAGCCTACGACCTGCCCAAACTGGTTTCTTCCACATTGAAATGGGAACGTATACAAACACTCGACATTGGAGGCGATTTAGGACTCTTTAACAATGAACTGAATTTCACTTTCGACTGGTATCAACGTACAACGAAAGATATGCTTGCTCCGGGTCAGACAATGCCACAGGTACTCGGAGCCACTGCACCCTATATCAATGCAGGAACACTTCGTACAAGAGGCTGGGAATTAAATGTTGACTGGCGTCATCGTTTCAATGATGTACAGGTATATGCCAACGCGAATGTAGGCGACTTTATCACGGATATTACAAAATGGGATAACGATACGAAATTGTTGAACCAGAATTATAGCGGCAAAAGGTACGGAGATATCTGGGGATTCGAAACGGATCGTTATTTTACTACGGAAGATTTTAATACAGATGGTACCTATAAGACTGGGATTGCATCCCAAACCGGATTACAACAGGGAACATTTGTTTTTGGCCCGGGAGATATCAAATTCAAAGATTTAGACGGAAGTGGCGTTATTGATGGAGGGAAAGGCACAGCAGATGATCATGGCGATCTGAAAGTGATCGGTAATACCACTCCGCGTTATCAATACAGTTTTCGTCTAGGTGGAGAATGGAAAGGCTTTGATATTGATATGTTTTTCCAGGGTGTTGGCAAACGTTCGGTTTGGACCCAAAGTGCGTTTGTCATGCCAATGATGCGTGGTGCCGACGCCATATATGAAAATCAGACAAATTACTGGACGGAAGAAAACCCGGATTCTGATGCCGATTTTCCAAGGTTATTCCCCGGTAATGCTGGTAGAGGTACAATCGCTGTTCTTGAATTGGGTAATCATAACTTTTACCCTCAGACAAAATATATTGTGGATATGGCCTATCTGCGCTTCAAGAACTTAACACTGGGCTACACGCTTCCTAGCGGTCTTGCATCACGGATACATATGCAAAAAGCCAGATTTTATTTTAGTGCAAATAATCTGATGGAACTGATTAACAAGAGCAACGCTCCTGTCGATCCTGAAGTGAATGACAAAGAAGAAGGTGTAAGCCTGGGTAATGCAACATGGGGACGAATAGATCCAATGTACAGGACAGTATCATTTGGTGTTCAGCTTACATTCTGAATTATTGTACTCATTGAAAAAAGATATCAATATGAAGAAAATAATTATACTAACAATATCTGCAATTCTATCCATGTCATCGTGTAATGACTTTCTGGATAAAGGTCCGTTGGATACTTTCACCAACGATAATTTCTGGACAAATGAAAGTAATGTAACAGGTTATGCCAACACATTCTATCAAGATTTCTTAGGATACGGAAATGCCGGCGGCACAGGTCTTTTTTATTTTCGCACCCTTTCTGATGATCAGGCGGGAGGAAGTTTTGCTGACTGGACATTCCAAAACGTACCGGCAAGCAGTACAAACTGGCGTGATGGCTGGATTGAAATCAGACGTGCAAATATTTTACTTGAAAATGTGGATAAAGTAAATATGAGCGAAGAAGCCAAAAATCATTGGAAAGGCGTTGGCCGTTTAATGAGAGCCTGGCATCACTATCAGCTTGTGCGTGCATATGGAGATATCCCATGGGTAGATAAATCACTGGATATAACCGATGAAGGGTATTTGTACGGTGTCCGTGAAAATCGTGATTTGGTAATGGATAACGTGTTAGGAGATTTAAATTTTGCCTGTGACAACATGTATGACAATAATTCAAAAACAAAGTTGAACAAAAATGTCGCCTATGCCATGAAAGCCGAAATTACGCTCTTCGAAGGCACTTTTCGTAAATATCGTAAAACGGAGGATGGTCAATCGGCTCCCGATCAAGCAGGTGCCACAAAGTTTCTCAACGAAACGAAAAATGCGGCTTCGTTTCTTATGAATCGAAGTTTAACGCTAAATGGTTCATACCAGGGAAATTATAATTCGGTAAATCTGGCAACTAATCCTGAAATGATTTTCTATAAAGCGTATAAACAAAATGTATTGCATCATTCATTGATAGCATATATCAGTTCATCAACACAGATAAGTGGTATGAGTAAGAATGCATTTGAGTCATACCTTTTTACGGATGGTAAGCCTCTGGCACTCACTACACTTGATAAATCTGATGTTGCAGTGATGAAAATAGGTACCAAAACGGTAGGCGGTAATATTGTTCCCGATACAGTTATGTCGATTAAAAGATTATTGGATGTGCGTGATAAACGTCTCGGCCAAACTATTGATACTGCACTCTGCTATGTAGGACGAGGATTCACCCGTTTTGGGACCGGAATATCAATGACATCCTCCACTGGATATGGAGTAAATAAATACGACAACAAAAGCTTGGATAACATGTATAGAAATCAGACCGGCGCCAATTTTACACATGCTCCAATATTCTGGTTATCTGTAGTATACTTACAATATGCAGAAGCTTGTGCAGAGTTAGGTAGCATAACCCAAGCCGATCTTGATAACTCAATTAATAAGTTAAGGGATAGGGCCGGTATTCCACAGTTAACCATAAATGTCGGATACTCCGATCCAGCCAATAATATGGGAGTAAGTGATCTGATATGGGAAGTTCGACGAGAGAGACGCAACGAATTAATGTTTGATAACTGGACCCGTTACTGGGATCTCATCAGATGGCATCAACTCGATAAACTGGATTCTTCCTTACATCCTGATATATTGATGGGAGCAAACATTGTAAACGACCCGTATAATTATATTGTGGATAAGGTAGGTAGTTATATCGACGGAACAAAGAAGAAAACACGCCAGTTCAATAAGAAACACTACTGGTATCCTATACCTTCGGATCAAATATCTTTGAATCCTCAACTGGAACAAAATCAGGGATGGAAATAATTATTTGATTATCTCGCTTTTATAAGGTTGTCTAAAAGTTCTTCGATTACCTTTGTGTCATTTAAATGATTTAAAGGTATCAAACGGAATAGAAGTAAAACTTTTAGACAACCCTTTTTAATAAAACTCACCTTCCTGCCATTGTTTAAATGGTAGTAAATTTGAGATTAAAAGATTCATGCATTTTCCCTATATTTGTGAATATTGAAAAAAATAAAGTGAGAATCCAATGAAGAAATCCTTTTTTATCGCTTGTCTGCTTGCCATCGCTTTCGCTACGTTTTCTCAGGATCTTCAGCCGGATTCTCTGAAACACAAATTGGGCAGGTCCCTCACAAACATATACCGCGAAACCATGATGCGACTGGGGAGGGTGACGGTGGACAGCATC
>DJVY01000115.1 GCA_002440885.1 Bacteroidales bacterium UBA6244 | reverse complement strand
ACTTTTTTGTTTACTTTTTTGGTCAAGCAAAAAAGTAAATGCCCGTCCGGCACAAGGACAAAGAATCATCTTTAAACGAAACAGGCTGTTAATCAATATGCATTATTCTATTGAAATATGATTTTTTTGAATAATGAATATCGATCACCGATTTAAGAATTCCGAAGTGAAATCCTCGTTCTTAAATCATTCATGAATTCTTTGATTTACAATTGGTGTGTTTATTTTGCCAACTGCCATCATTATCCCTTAAATATAATAATTATAAATAAATGAACCCGATAAGCTTCAGGTTTTAAATAAATCGTTACTTTTGCATTTCAAAAATCAGTTGCTCTTTTTATCGCAAACAGACTGATTTAGTGTTTTTTAAAAAACTTTGTTCGATCATGGCAAAATTTGAAATCATTATGCCCAAGTTGGGCGAAAGCATCATAGAAGCTACCATCACCCGCTGGGTAAAAAATATTGGCGACACTGTTGAAGAGGACGATTCACTCGTGGAAATTGCTACTGATAAAGTAGATAGCGAAATTCCAAGTCCGGTTGAAGGCGTGCTGGTTAAGACCCTGTTCAACGAAGGAGATGTGGTTCCAGTAGGCACCGTGATTGCTCTCGTTGAAACAGAAGGAGAAGAAACCCCAACCAATGACAGTGAAGAAAGTCCTGAAAAAAAGGATATCAATGAGGTAGCAAAAGACACAACTTCTGTTGATACAGCTGAAAATCAACCGGAAGTAAAGGCTACTGAAAATACACAACCTGCTCCTGCCGGTTTTACTTCGAGTGATCGTTTTTACTCGCCATTGGTAAAAAGCATGGCCAAAGCCGAAAACATTTCATTGGCTGAGCTGGATTCAATTACAGGTTCCGGCCACGATAACCGCGTTACAAAAGCCGATGTGATTCAGTTTCTGGAAAACAGAAAATCCGTTCAACCTAAGCCAGCCGCAGGCACCCCGACAAAACCCTCAATGCCAAAGGTAACACCACCGTCAGTTCCTGCAGGACAAGGCGATCAGGTGGTTGAAATGGACAGGATGCGAAAACTGATTGCAGACCACATGGTGATGTCGAAACAGGTTTCACCTCACGTCACCTCTTTCATCGATGCAGACGTTACCCAAATAGTAAACTGGAGAAATAAAGTCAAGGACAGTTTTTCAAAACGCGAAGGGGAGAAAATCACCTTCACCCCTATCTTTATTCATGCTGCCGCTATGGCTTTGAGAGAATTCCCTCAGATCAATGTTTCGCTCGACGGGTACAACATCATTTACCGAAAAAACATAAACATCGGAATGGCCACAGCGTTGCCCTCCGGTAATTTAATTGTCCCGGTAATAAAAAATGCCGACCAAAAAAACCTGCTTGGCGTTGTTAAAAATGTAAATGATTTGGCCGGAAGGGCACGCCTCAACAAGCTGCAACCCGATGAAATTCAGGGCGGAACTTTTACCATCACCAATTTTGGTTCGTTCGACAGCCTTACCGGCACACCTATCATAAACCAGCCTCAGGTAGCCATTCTGGGGGTGGGCGCTATCCGCAAACAACCGCGCGTAATCGAAACACCCGATGGCGACATGATTGGCATCCGACACATCATGATTCTCTCGCTGGCCTACGACCACCGCATTGTGGATGGTGCACTGGGCGGCATGTTCCTGAAACGCATGAAGGAACTCCTTGAATCGTTCGACCCGAATACACAAATCTAAAAAATCAGGCAGAACGGGGGGGCTATGGCTCCCCATTTTGCTTTCTTGAAACATGGAATTAAACCTAAAAAAACCACTGGCATTTTTCGATATCGAAGCTACCGGCCTCCACATTATTCACGATCGCATTGTCGAAATCAGCATCCTGAAAATAAACCCGAATGGCACTAAGGAGAATAAAACCTGGCTGCTTAACCCGGAAATCGCCATCAGCGCTGAAGCGGAACAAATTCATGGTTATAACAATAACCAACTCTCCGGCCAACCAACTTTCAAACTGGTAGCCAAAGAGATTGATCGGTTTTTGCAAAATTGCGACCTCGCAGGTTATAACGCGCTTAAGTTTGATATCCCGATGCTCATGGAGGAATTCATGAGGGCAGGAATAGATTTTGACTTAAACAAACGCAGACTAATCGACGTGCAAAATATTTTCATGAAAATGGAACAACGCACCCTTTCAGCTGCCTACAAATTTTACCTGCAACGCGAGCTGGATAATGCCCATGCTGCCGAAGCAGACACCATAGCCACCTACGAGATACTCAAAGCACAGCTGGATAAATATGAAAACGCAACGGTTAAAGACCGATCGGGAAATGTTTCAACACCCGTGAAAAACGATATGGATGCCCTGCACGCGTTTTCGTCGCATCACCGGAATGCTGATTTAATGGGACAAATCATTTTAAATGAAGAAAATGAAGAGATCATTAACTTCGGCAAACACAAAGGTAAAAAACTTACCGAGGTGTTTTTAAAAGAACCTTCATATTACGACTGGATGATGAGAGGAGATTTTCCATTATATACTAAAAACCTGATTACCAAGGTTAAACTTGGAATGAAAAATCCATAACCGTATGAAAATAATTTGCATTGGCAGGAATTATGCGGAACATGCACGGGAGCTTAATAACGATGTCCCCGAATCGCCCGTCTTTTTCATGAAACCCGACACAGCCTTGCTGCTGAAAAACAATCCGTTCTTCTATCCTGACTTCACCGAAGATTTACACTTTGAAACCGAAATCGTACTTAAAATTGCGAAAAACGGAAGACACATCGAGCCCGCATTCGCCGACAGGTATTTCAACGAAATATCGGTTGGAATCGACTTTACAGCGCGTGACCTTCAGGCAAAATGCAAAGCAAAGGGATTGCCATGGGAAATAGCCAAAGCTTTTGATCAATCAGCTCCGACAGGGACTTTTATCGATATCACCTCGCTTTCAAACGAAAACATCAATTTTTGGCTCGACATAAATGGCGAACGCAGACAAACCGGGAACACCAAAGACATGATCTTTTCATTCAACCAAATCATTGCGTACGTTTCTAAATTTGTCACCCTCCGTATAGGAGACTATATTTTCACCGGAACGCCAGCCGGCGTTGGTCCAACAAAAATCGGCGACCACTTTGAAGCGTTTCTCGAAGGAAAAAAACTGCTGGATTTTCACGTAAAATAGGCTTGTCAGCCGGTAAGTTGCTCGCCCTTACTCACTGTTAAACAGTTCTGAGTCTATCATGGGCAAAGTAAACGCCTCAGCCAAACTGACTTTGCGGTAATTTGCCGGTGGTAAAAAAAAGTCATCAGGGATATTCACTTTGCCGTAGTCAACCACACTGGTTTCAAGCACCTCATCGGCTCCCCCGTAAACTCTCGATTTAACTATAATACCGCTATTCAATAAGCTCAGATATTCCTCAGCCTGTATTGCAATCCCTCTCCTGCTGTAAGGATTTATGCGGTTATTCAGGGAAATAAACCGCTGAATATCTACCTCCTCGTATGGATTTAATCCTGAAGCCACCCAAAACTCCTTTTTTATAATGCTGTCCCTGTATAAGGCATAGGCGGTCGTGTGGTAAATTCCAACATCCAGGTTTTCTGCTGTTTTCTTCAAATGAAGCGATGGCGGCACCCAGTAACCGGTATCACTTCGCTGCAGTTTAATTTTAATGGAATCGTACATTTGCTGAAAAGCAGGCTGCTCGCTTTGGGGTAAACCGGCTATAAGCGATTGAACCTGAACCTCAAAAGCCATAAACATCTCCTCATTCAGCTCATCCGGATTGCCTTTCCAGTAAACCATCAGGGTCGGAAAAACGATGGTGATGGTACTATCGTTTAAATCGAGGATGGTAACCGAAGTGGAACTTTCGTAGCGAATACGGTTTTGCTGGATAAATGTAGTCTGAAATGACTTATTTCCGTAGTTATCCACCGACTCTTCCGAAATAACCCAACCGGCAAAACTGCTCCAGGCAAACTGAAGAAGCATCAATAGAGTCATCCATATTCGTATTCCGTTCATATTATGAGTATTATGTTAGTTCGTCACCCGAAAGAGTGTTTATAAACCTGTGGAAAACACAAAATTAAAAATTATCAGTCTACTTTTATTATTGAGAATTAAAATATATTTTTGCAGGCTCAAATTGAAACACTATGGTCAATAAAAAACATCAGGAAGTTAAAGGGGATCAACGTCTCGAAAACATCGAAGAAACCCTTTCAAGAACCGAGCAGTTTATTTTCAATAACCAAAAGAACATTTCAGTAGTCGTTCTTATTGTTGTTATAGCCATTGTAGGTTATTTCGCGTACAACAAGTATTACATGGAGCCAAGAAATGCAGAAGCTGCAACACAAATGTTCGCTGCTCAACACTATTTTGAGTCCGATTCACTCGATAAAGCCCTCTATGGCGACGGCAACAACCTCGGCTTTCTTGATATTATTGATGAGTACGGCATGACCCAACCCGGAAATCTGGCTAATTATTACGCAGGAATCAGTTTTTTAAAGAAAAAAGACTTTAATCAAGCCATCGACCTGCTCGAAGACTTTAGCGGAGATGACCACCTGGTGCAGCCTATGGCTATTGGCGCTATCGGTGATGCCTATCTGGAACTGGGCGATCAGAAAAAGGCTGTAGAGCACTACAAAAAAGCCGCCAATTTTGACAAAAACGAATTTACCGCTCCTTTGTTTCTCCTGAAGGCCGGCAATGTCTACGAATTGTTAGCAGAATACGACAACGCGGTTAAAGCGTATAAACAGATTAAAAGTGAATACCCCAAAAGCAAAGAGGCTTTCGACATCGACAAATATATTGCAAGAGCTGAAAGTTTGAGCTCAAAGAAATAAATAAAATTATACCGCGAAAAACCCGGCATCTATGTCGGGTTTTTTTATTTTTACACCATGACAAAATCCGACATAAATATCGTGTTTATGGGAACACCAGAATTTGCAGTTCCATCGTTGCAGGCATTGGTTGAAAACCAATTCCGGGTGGTGGGCGTTGTAACAGCTCCCGACAGGCCCGCCGGAAGAGGAAAAAAAATGACTTCCTCAGCGGTAAAGCTATATGCTCAGCAGGTCGGATTACCCGTGCTGCAACCGGAAAACCTGAAAGATGAAGTGTTTATCAGGGATTTGTCGCAATGGAAAGCCGATCTTCAGGTGGTTGTGGCTTTTCGCATGTTACCCGAAGTAGTATGGAATATGCCCTCACTTGGCACTTTTAACCTGCATGCCAGCCTTCTTCCGCAATACCGCGGGGCTGCACCCATAAACCACGCGCTTATCAATGGAGAGCGCAAAACAGGTGCTACCACCTTTTTCCTCGATCACCAAATTGACACAGGAAGTATTTTAATGCAGAAAGATATTGAAATTTCTGCTGAGGACAATGCCGGAAGCTTGCACGACAAACTTATGGTGATGGGAGCCGGACTTGTGGTTGATACGGCCAAGGCCATTATTGAAAACAACATCATCCCCATACCTCAGGCCGCTACTTCCGGGGAAGAACCGTTAAAAACAGCTCCAAAACTTTCAAAAGCATTTTGTAAAATCAACTGGAATCAATCTGGCTCAACCATACATAATTTTGTCAGAGGTCTTAGTCCTTATCCTGCAGCAACCACTGAATTGAGAAAAAGCAATGGGGAAATCATCCCTGTTAAAATTTTTGATACCACCTTTATTCCACAACAGCACGAATTCAGAATAGGTTCAATTCATATCCCCGACAAAAAAACGCTCCTGGTGGCCACTCTTGATGGGTTTATTGAAATAAAATCGCTGCAACAAGCCGGGAAAAAAGCCATGAAATCAGAAGAATTCCTCAGAGGCATAGGCGATTTGGGCGATTGCAGCTTGCAATAAAGCGACAAGAACCAGCTTAAAAGCCCTCACCAATGCTCGCTTTAAAGCCAAAAATGGAACTAAAACAACTAAAAACACAAGGTTTTATTAACAATTCAGGACTTTTATCAACAAACCAGCAGAAAAACATTGTTCTTTCTTGTTTTTTTACAGATAAACACTACATTTGTTACCATAAATACCCTAGTGTTAATTAAATAATTTAACTACGATGAACAAAGCTGAATTAATCGACGCCATGGCCAACGGAGCCACCATCAGCAAGAGTGATGCAAAAAAAGCTCTTGATGCCTTTGTAACCGCTACCGGAGATGCTTTAAAAGCAGGTGATCGCGTTGCTTTAGTAGGATTTGGATCTTTTTCTGTTTCTACCAGAGCCGCACGTAAAGGACGTAACCCTCAAACCGGCAAAGAAATCAACATTGCCGCAAAAAAAGTGGTTAAGTTTAAAGCCGGTGCTGACCTTACAAAAGTTGTAAAATAGCAACTTTACTTTGGTAAAAAAACGTCTTGAATTGATTCAGGACGTTTTTTTTTGCCTTAATGTTTGGTAACAGGCCTGCAATAAAGATTGTAGGTTAAACCGTTACTTACAACAACCTTTGATCAGAGGATATAGGCTACACCAACGGTTACAGTCAGGTAGTTAATCTTTTGGTTAAATGACTCCGTAAATGACTCATCGTTCCAATCCCATCCTGTAGCATTGCTGAAATGTAAGTCCGACCCGATATAATCGGCAAAAGCTGTAATATAGTAATTGCTGAGCCTGTATTTGAGCCCTGCACCCAATACATAGCCAAAACCCGAAGCCCGCGCGCTTTCGTTGTAGTAGGTAAAAGTTTCTTTGGGTGGATCAACTTCAGTGGCGTAAATGGTGGCTTTAGGTGAGTAGCTCACAAAATATCCTATAAGCCCCCTGACATCGAACGAAAAGTAATCGCCTATCGGAAAGCGGAAAAATGGTCCCGCAAACAAACCCCCGTTAGCCCAGTTCTGACTGCTTTCAATAGCCACGAGATACTCAGGGTTGGCCTTTTGCAACCCTTCGGCATAGGCCGTATTATTCAGTTTATTGCTGCTGTAGTTTCCTAAAGCCATCACGCCAAAATTGTGATTCAGCCGATAAGCATAGGTAAAATTGAAGGCCAGACCCGTTTTTGCAAAGCCTGAAGTGGAGTCGCTCAAATCAGTTTTAGCGAAATCGGCCAGCGTTATTGATGGTCCCAATGATAGCCCCACATACTGACGTTTGTTCGACTGGGCATAGATGAGCTGGGTTAGAGAGAGCAGAATGGCGGTCAGGAATAAATTTGTTTTCATAAGTACCTTTATATTAACTTCAACTAAGAAATATTTCAACAACCAAAACTAAGCATTTATTCGAAAGCCAGGTTAAGTTGGTCGTGCCAAAACAGCATTTCTTTTTTGTCGCGCGACACCTTGTTGTTGTCCATGAGCCAACGCAGGACATCGATCACCTGTTCTTCCTTAAAAGGCGAACAGGCAGGCACGAGTTCGTAAAGATTGCGCGGTTTAGCCAAAAGCAAACCTTTAATATGCTCTACCAGTTGCTCAAATTCAATGTCATTCAGATTAACCTTATTCTGGCCAATACAGACATCACAAATCCCACACCTCCGGCTTTTGGGCTCACCAAAATAAGCCAGCAGCTGCTGACTCCGGCATTTGAGGTTATCCGTAATAAAATGGATTAGAGCATCCAGGCGTTTTTCAGCGGCTTCTTTTAAAAAGCGGTAATTTTTATCTGAAAGCTGGATATGCTCAGCCCGCTGACGGCCTACCGTGTATACCAGCTGAGGCAGTTTCCTGATAGGGATATAGGAAATCAACTTCAGCCTGTTCAGCAGTTCGAGCTGTTTAATCACCTCTTCTGTTTTCAAATCGGCACGTTTGGCCAACATGGCCTCGTTGATGTTAACATAATCGGTAAAAACACCGGAATACGACCTGAGAATTTCTTTTACAATGCGTTCACTTTGCGGGTTTTCAACCATAAACCGGTACAATTCCTCGCGTCCCATCAACACAAACAGTTTGGAATATTGGCCAGCTGACTCGATGTAGATCAGAAACCCTTCTCTTTCCAAAATACGGATTGCACTAAAGACTTCCATTACCTTAAAATTATAGGAAGACGCGAAATCCGCTATTTTAAAATCATAGCTCATATCTTTACCACTCCCCTCGGGCAGTTGAAAATAATTGCCCAAGGTATTGTAAATCGATCGTATGGTCTGAATAGGCGGGTATGAATCACTGAGTCTTTCTTTGGCGTTGGCAATGTCCAGGTCATTATACATCAGCAATGCTTCGGAGGGTTTACGGTCGCGCCCGGCTCGTCCGGCTTCCTGAAAATACGATTCAATGCAGTCGGGTAAGTCGTAGTGGATCACCTTTCTAACATCCGGTTTATCTATTCCCATCCCAAAAGCATTGGTGGCCACCATTACCTTAACCTGCCCTGTCGTCCACAGTTTTTGCCGTTCGTCGCGTATCTGACTATCCAATCCGGCATGGTAATAAGTGGCACTTATTCCTTTTTTGGTAAGCACTTCGGCCAGCTCTCTGGTCTTTTTCCTGCTGCGCACATAAACTATCCCAGACCCTTTGGTCTCCAGAAAAAAACGCATAAGGTATGTGGGCTTGTCATATTCTCGCACCACACTGTACGATAGGTTGCTCCGTTCAAAAGTGGTTTTAAAAACCCTGTTCTTTCTGAACGCCAGCTTATCCATAATGTCGGTAACAACCGATGGGGTGGCCGTAGCCGTGAGGGCCAGCACAGGTACACCGGGCAACCAGGGTCTGATCTCAGCGATACGTAAATATGGCGGCCTGAAATCGTATCCCCACTGTGAAACACAATGGGCTTCATCAATAGCCAGCAAATTTACTTTTACCCTCCCTATAATTTCCCTGAACACATCGGTATCGATACGTTCGGGTGATACGTAAAAAAACTTGTACTCGCCGGCCACCACACGGGAGTATATGGAATCAATTTCAGAGCGATGCATGCCTGTGTACAAGGCTGCAGCTTTAATGCCGGTCTTTTTTAAATTGGCCACCTGGTCTTTCATCAAGGCAATTAGCGGCGTAACAACGATGCAAGTGCCTTCAGACATCAAGGCCGGAACCTGGAAACAAATCGACTTGCCGCCACCCGTTGGTAGCAGTGCCAGCGTATCATGCCCTTCGGCTACAGAAACGATGATATCTTCCTGCATGGGCCGAAATTCGGGATAGCCCCAATACTTGATTAAAACTTTTCTGGCTTCACTTCTCATACAGGCAAAATTATTTTTGCACGCTAAAAAAGGTAAAGATAAGCAATTAATCGAAATAGGCGGTGAGCAACCGGGAAAGCAGGCTTACATCCAAAGGCTTGTGCAGGTATTCATTGCATCCGAGGGCAAAGAACTCCTCTTTATTGCTTTCATTTGGATAGGCCGTTAAAGCCATGATAATCATAAAAGGATAATCCTCCCGCAGTTTTTGAGCCAACTGCATGCCATCCATCTTGGGCATACGAACATCAATCAGGGCGAGGTCAACAGGACCATTTTCGTGTGCTAGTGATAGTGCCTCCGCTCCATTTTTGGCAATGAGTAGCTCCGCGCCCGTATTTTTAAACAACTCTTTTAAAAACAGATAGTTCTCACGGATATCATCGGCGATAAGCACTTTCTTACCAGATAAATCGACAGGAAAAAGTGACCCGGACTGATTCTGTGGCACACCCTCCTGACTGTGGGTAAAATAAGGTATTGTAAAATAAAACGTAGATCCTGAATCCTGTTCTGAATCGAGCCAGATTTTACCGCCCAGTAATTCCACAAAGGATTTGCTTATCGACAATCCCAACCCTGACCCCTCTCTGTTGCGGTGATAGGTGGTATCGTCCTGACCATAAGGGGTAAAAATTTGCTCTTGTTTGTTTCTGTCGATACCTACTCCGGTGTCTTTTACGTAAAACAGAATATTGGTCGCAGTTACCGAGGCATAACCAAACTCAACAAAACCATGATCGACAAACTTAAAGGCATTTCCCACCAAATTCGTAATAACCTGCCGAAGGCGCAACGGATCGGTTTCAACAAGGAGAGGCTGGTCTGTAGGCATAACCAAACGCAAGTCGATGTGCTCCTTGCCGCGTTGGAATCTGTCCTGTAAAAAGGTCTTTTTTAAATCCTGTAAAAAAAGATGCAGGTCAAATTCTTCAGGATACAAACTCAGCTGTCCGATTTCCAGTTTTGAGAAATCGATGATGTCGGAAACTAACTGCGACAAACCCTTTCCCGCAACAGAAATCAGCTTGGAATAGGTTTCCTTTTCTTCGGGGGTAACTTCGGGATCAAGCAATAAACCCGAAAACCCTATGATGGAATTGAGCGGTGTTCTGATTTCATGCGACATAGAAGCCAACGCGGTAGACTTTAACCTGTTGGCCTCATGCGCCTCCTCACGTGCCAGAATAAGTTCATTTTCGTAGGCTTTCCTCAGACTGATGTCGCGAATAACAACAAATAAATTACTGGACTTGTCCTCCATAAAACGGGTCAAAAAGATCTCCGCTGTAAAGGAACTCCCATCACTTTTATGGCAAAGCCACTCGAACTGGACAGGATTGCCGGATAAGGCCTGCTGAATATACGTTTTCAGCTCTTCTTTCTGTAGGTCATTGGCCAAATCTGACTTATAGTAAAGGAGCTCTTCTACTGTAAGACCAGCTAATGTATTAGATCCCAGACCGAAAAGTTGCGTGGATTTTGGGTTGGATTCAACAATCTTTTGATCGTGTAGCATGAGCAGACCACTGTTAGATCGATTAAACAGGGCTTTGTATTTCTCTCTCTCCTGACCAGCCTGATCATCTATATGGCGCTGAGCAGCAGTTAAAGCAAGAACACTCCCCATGCCTTTTAGCAAAGCGGTTTCTTCGTCACTTAAGATTTTAGAAAAATCGGCCACCAGAATTATGAAAACCCTTCCTACCGCTGTCATTTTCTTTGACAAGGCCATGTTACTAATTCCCGCCAAAGAGCAAAATGAACGCAGCCGGACATCAATTATATCCTCTACATTAAGCAATTCCGGTTCAGCGTTGTTACTGGGAATAGTATCGATAACAAACCGCAAAGCACCGTCAACTATCTCCTTATTGATGAGGTCAATACCCTTGTCGGACTCATAATAAAACAAGGTTTCTGAGTCAGCATTGTGGCGGTAAAAAAAGGCCACAAAACGCGCTTGAAGAGCATTTTTGCCTACTTTTAACATAAGCTGCATATCGGGTTGCGAACTGCGCGCTATTTCATCTAAATATTTCTGTAACATAGTATGAGCCTTAGCAGCCAAAATTTACAAGGTAACCGAGGCCAAAATTAGCAAATAAAGTAAATGCGAAGGACGAAAATGAATAGGATTAAAATAACAGAGGCTAACCCAACAACACCTGCGAATTATTCGTTCACCATGTCGTAACGCGTGCCGTTAGGCGGGTCGACAGCTTTCATGATGTTGAGCATACTGGTTTTTTCTGCGGGAGAGGCCTCTTTATAAATATTAATTATTTCGTCGCGTTTGGTTTCCAGCATCACCTGAAGGAGATACAAACCGGGACGCTTATCATATACATTCTGGAAATATTTGAGACTTCTTCCTACAGCCATGCGCCCCCCATCTACATTCTTCGACATTTCGTCCATGCCTTTCAAATGATATTCATACAGGAGTTTACGCAGTTCTTCGTACGATGGGTTGAGTAAATTTTCAGCAAGAGAATACCGATTCTTTGGCCCCTCAAACCCCTGCCACCCTCTTTCGTTTGAACTCTGCGCTGCCGTGGCCACTGCCATTGCTTTTTCATAAAATGGCGTGCCTCCGAGTAAGCTAAAAGTATCAAAATCAAGTCCAAGCATAATATAAGCATAGAAAGCCAGAATCGAAGTCAGGTTGTTGGAATAAGTTCCATCGGCGTATTCCATATTTTGATAGGGAACATACCTGAAATGGATGTCGTTGTCAATAAGGTTTACGATATCGGTGTTGTAATCGCTTCCATAAACTGGACGTTTAAGCACGAGGTTTAATGTTCCTTTAAAATCATCACCACCAATCACTTCATTGATGGTAAAAACCATGGTAAACTCAATTCTTTCCTCGATTTTAAATTTATAATCCGACCATATCTGGTTGTTCATAAACTCGAACATGGAGGTTTTCATGGAAGTAAAAACCGATGGGTCGATGCCTTCAATACGTTGTGATTGAATTTGAATATTTCCAAGAAACTCTTGCGAAAAGCCGAGATTAAAAGAGAACAGCAAAACAAAAAGACCCGGAATTAATTTCTTCATGATTCCATTTTTTTTAAGTCGAGGATAGCTACGGTGATGTCTTCGGCTACTTCGGCTTTTGATTTCAATTCAAACGTTCTGATTTGATTTCGCGTATCTATCAAGGTAATTTTGTTTGTTTTATGACCGAACCCAGCTCCCGGATCGTTAAGTGAATTCAACACCACCATGTCCAAGTTTTTCTCACGCAGTTTCTTTTCAGCGTTAGCCAATTCATCGGTCGTTTCTAAGGCAAAGCCAACAAGTAACTGACCCTTGTGCTTCATCTCACCTAATGCTTTGAGAATGTCGGTGGTGGGCTTTAAAGTGATAGCGGAAAAACCATCAGATTTTTTAATCTTTTCGTTTTTGGGATCTTCGGGTTTGAAGTCAGCCACCGCAGCGGCCATGACAGCAATATCCGTTTCAGGAAAGACTGCCATGCAGGCCCTATACATTTCATCGGCAGTAATTACATGGGTAACGTGGATGCGTGGATGATCAACTTGAATAGGACTTGGCCCTAAAACCAAATGCACGTCAGCACCCTTTTGTGCCAGCGCTTGCGCAATTTCCACACCCATCAATCCCGAACTAAAATTACCGATAAACCTTACCGGGTCGATTAGCTCGTAAGTTGGGCCGGCTGTAACCAGACATTTCTTTCCAGCCAGAGGCTGCTTTTTAGCAAAGTAAGCCAGTATTTTATTGAAGATCACCTCAGGTTCTTCCAGTCGCCCGAACCCTTTTAAACCACTGGCCAACTCGCCTTTGGTCGGTTCAATAAGCTCATAACCATAGTCGAGTAAGCGGCGTACGTTATCTTGCGTTGTTGGATGACGGTACATATCAAGATCCATGGCCGGAGCAAAAAACAACGGACAGCGGGCCGAAAGTACGGTCGTTAACAGCAGGTTATCTGCAATTCCGGCGACCATTTTCCCCATGGTGTTGGCAGAGAGTGGCGCAACGAGATAAAGATCAGCCCACATGCCCAGCTCCACATGGCTATGCCAGCTACCGTCACCTTTATCAAAAAAATCGGTTAAAACAGGGCGTCCGGTTAAGGTGGAAAGGGTGAGCGGAGTAACAAATTCGGCTGCCATCGGGGTCATGATGACCTGCACTTCGGCTCCTGCTTTTTTTAGCAGGCGAACGAGCAATGGAATTTTATAGGCCGCAATGCTGCCTGTGATACCGATCAGTATTTTCTTTCCACTAAGCATGAAACGGGCATTTGGTTAGAGATTCTCCTTGTGGGGATTTCTGAAATAAATCTGGCCATTTAGAAATTCGCTTACAGCAATAAGAGTTGGTTTGGGCAATCCTTCGTAGAAACGGGCAATTTCTATCTGCTCACGATTTTCAAAAACCTCTTCCAGATTGTCACCTATCGGGGCAAATTCAGCTATTTTCTGATCCAGTTCAACTTTCATGTCCGAGCCAACCTGATTGGCGCGTTTGGCCAATACCACCACCGTTTCATAAATATTACCGGTTTGTTCGTAGAATTTATCTTTCTGACGGGTAACGGCGGAAGTTTCGCTTTTTACTTTTTTAAAGTCCATATTTCAAGAGTATTACATTTTTTTTAAGTTGTACAACGCTTTTTCATTGTATTGTTGAGCCACGGGAAGATAGACACTTTCCGGATACAAATATCTGAGGTTATTAAAGGCCTCAACGGTTTTCTCGTACCTTTCCTGCTTCTTGGTGAAGACACTTTTTTCAGCGTATGAAAAATAAGCCTCTGTGATTGAGAACAACACTTCTTCTTTAAACTCGGTATCAGGATAATCCTCCATCAGATTTTCAAATGAGGTGATAGCGGCCTGATAGTCGCCCATCCTGAAATACAACACGGCAATCCTGTAGTTTTTTATCTCGAGCTTGTAACGCAGGTCATCCATCAACCTGTTGGCTTCGGCCACTTTAGGGCTGGAAGGATACATGTCGATAAAAGATTGAAGCTCACGCAAGGCTAAAAAAGTACTGGTTTGATCGAGGCTTGCACGCGGCGACTCAAGGTATTTACAATAGGCTGTCAGATAAGCTGATTCTTCGGCAAACTCACCCCGGGGATAAAGCTGCACGTACTGGCCATAGTAATAGCTGGCAATCTGATAATCACGCATCTGGTAATAACAATCAGCAGTATAATAAGTTAACTTCTCACCTTTGTCGGTACCACGATAAACAGCGCGGAGCAGGTCAAAAAACTGAAGGGCTTTATTGTAGTCGCCTTTTTCGTACAGATCCATGCCTGTTTCGTACTTCAATTCGTTATTACCACTTTTCAGCACCTTTTGAGGGCCGTTGCAAGCACTGATAACAATCAGAATACCAATGGCTAAAATAATGAGACGATGATTTTTTAACATGCGGCAAAATTAGTATTTTTTATCGAAGAACAAAACGCATTTTTCAGCTGTATCGTATGGGTAATACAGAAATTACACAATCCACACAACAAACCACGGCAAAGATGCAGCCAATGCCTGAGAAAGACAAGCCGGATGTTGTTAAAATACGCTAAAAATAACACTAAACATATTGATGAACCTAACATATTTTTATTGCCTGAGGAAGCCTGAAATTTGAAAGTAAAACCGTACTTTTGCAACTTAATTTAAAACAAAATACAATGGATGTTTTTGACAAATGTGTTGTGAACATGGGTCCTCTTGGAAAATACGCTAATCAGTCCGAAGGCTACTTCATGTTCCCCAAGCTCGAAGGTGAGATTTCGAACAAAATGATGTTTATGGGTAAGGAGCGTTTGGTATGGAGTTTAAATAATTACCTGGGGCTCGCGAATCACCCTGATGTGCGCAAGGCCGATGCCGAGGCTGCCCGCGATTGGGGAATGGCCTATCCAATGGGCGCAAGAATGATGTCAGGGCAAACAAAATACCATGAGGAGCTGGAAGAAAAACTAGCCGACTTTGTTGGCCGTGAATCTGCATACCTGCTCAACTACGGCTATCAGGGAATGGTTTCGATCATCAACGCCATTGTCGACAGAAAAGATGTCATTGTTTACGATTCAGAAGCCCATGCCTGCATTATCGATGGCATGCGTTTGCATTTTGGAAAACGGTTTGTGTACCCACACAACAACATGGAGAAATTTGAAAAAGAGCTACAACGCGCCACACGCATCACCGAGCAAACAGGCGGCGGCATATTGGTTATTACCGAAGGTGTATATGGCATGGCCGGCGATTTGGGCAAACTTGATCAGATAGCTGCCTTAAAAGAAAAATACAATTTCAGGCTGTTTATAGACGATGCCCATGGGTTTGGCACAATGGGACCTTCAGGCGCAGGAACTGATGAACATTTTGGTGTTCAGGATAAAGTAGACCTGTATTTTGGCACTTTCGCGAAAGCGATGGCCGGCATTGGCGGTTTTGTAGCCGGGAAAAAAGAGGTTATCAAATTCCTGAAATACAACATGCGCTCACAGATTTTTGCTAAATCACTCCCAATGCCGATGGTCATTGGCGCTTTAAAACGTCTGGAGATGTTGCGCACAGAACCCGAACACCGCGAAAACCTATGGAAAATTGTTAACGCTCTGCAAACCGGATTACGTGCCCGTGGTTTTAATCTGGGCGAGGCCAACTCTCCCGTCACACCGGTTATCCTGAACGGAGACATTCCTGAAGCTACCCAAATTACCCACGACTTACGTGAAAATTTCAATATATTTTGTTCTATTGTCGTATATCCGGTTATACCTAAGGACATGATCCTGTTGCGACTCATCCCCACAGCAAACCACACACTGGACGATGTTGATTACACCATCAAAGCGTTTGAAGTAGTAAAGAATAAATTAGAAAAGAAAGAATATGCTGCTGTGTTCAAAGAACATAATGTACAATAACTAATCAGCAGGCAGTCGCACGACTGCCTGCCTTTTTTCCAGAATGAGAAAAGTTAAAACCCTTACCAGAAAAAACTTTTGGATTATCGCGGCAAACTCCACGGCTTGCTACGTTCTGGCATTTTTGTTTGTTTTTTACCTCAACCACTTTACCAACATTTTTACCAGTGGCATGTTTGGCTACGATGTCAGCTTCGACTGGGACATTATCTATTACCATATTGAACCCTACGAATGGACGCACGACTCGGTAAAACTAATTTACAGCGCCGGCCCTATTTTGATCTTCATTGTCGGACTTATCAGTCTCATCGGGTTTTATTCTCTGGTAGAGGAAGTTGCCCGCATTAAAACCTTTTTCATGTGGCTCACCCTGCATGCCATGAACTATTTTTTTGGCGGACTGCTTATCGGCAACCTGTTCAAAAAGGGAGTCGGACATGTTTTCAACTGGATGTATTTCACCGACACGGCCAAAATGCTGGTGGCCTTGCTCGGATTTTCAGGCCTTCTGGCTACAGCCTATTTTATGTCGAAAGCAGTTGCCATCTCAGCCAACAGCTATTTCAACAAACTCGACGAAAAAAATTTCCCCTTCTTTTTTACGGCGCAGGTTATCATCCCATTTATTGCAGGTACTTTGATTTACATGGGCTATTTCGCTCCCCGCATCCTATGGCAGGAAAGCTATTCATGGATTAGTTTGGGCGTACTGCTCATCATCATCTTTTTCAGGATGAACAGTTTTGAAACCCTATATTTTGACGAAGAAGACCGCTACATCGAACTGTCGAAAGCCATCGTGATCACGGCTCTGGTTATTGTTGTTGGGATGAGACTCCTGCTCAACCGCGAATACCTGATTTCATGGTGATACCTGTTTAGTATATCATCACCTTACGCACCTCCGTACCATTTAACGACTTCAACACTACGAGATAAATACCTGCCGGATATTGTGCCACAGGGATTTGATGTACCAATCCGGGTAATTTTTCGTTATACAACTCCTCACCCAACAGATTTTTTAAACTTACCTGAACAGGATTATCGCTCTTGCTTTGAACATGCATCAGATCAGCAGCAGGATTGGGGAAAATAAGGTATTGCGACAGGGATGTTTCTACCACCCCAACATTTGAATCGCAACTTATAAGGGCTTTCCATCCGCTGCCCACCTCGTTGTTATCACTGTAAAAGTGAACGGTGAGCGCACCCGACTCGTTGGTGGCATATACTTTTCCGGGAGATGTAGTGCCACACCATTTTCCGATAAGTGGAGCACTCAGGTTCTCGCCATCAAAGATTTCAAGATAATCGTAATTGCAACCTGATTCGTATTCTACATTAAAATCAATAAATTCGATGACAGCTACCTTTTCGCTCTCATCTGGAAATACAGTAAACAAATAGTCTTCGTTGTTGCTGTAGTTGGCATTGTCACCACCCGAATCGTAAAACAGGGCATTACAAGTCGTAACACTTTGATTACCCATGGTGTAAGCATCCAAAACTTTTATAAAACCAACCTTTGTTTCGGTATCGGTGTTACCGTCCACATCCCTAACCTGGAGCGTAACACTATACTCGCCCGGGGTGTTATAAACAATTCCGGTTGGATTTTCGTACACCGAAGTGGCAGGAGTTCCGCCTTCCAAAGTCCAAGTCCAGGCAACAATATCTCCTCCAAAACTTTCACTAAAAAAATTTACAGTAGTGCCCGATGGTATTAAGGTTTTATTGGCAATAAAATCAGCCGTCAGCACGGTAATGGGTTCAAGCTGAACGTCAATATTTTTAGCCTGTTTATCGCTGATACTAATCGAAGTAAAGGATTTAGGATGGTAGCCCACAGCAGAATATTTCAATGTATAGCTACCACCTTTTATAGGACGATGATAATTCCCGGTAGGTAAATAACTATAAACCCATGAGTTATCACTATCGTGACCCACTATCTCCACTTTGGCCTCGACAGGCAATCCGGTCAACTTATCGGTAACAATTCCTTTATAACCATAAAGGGCTTGTTCCATATAGTTCAACAACGACCGGTAGTTATACTCCCAAAACTGAGGCAATTGATTAGCCGGAGGTGTTTTTTGTTCAGATATTTCCATGGTAAACTCGCGGCAGTTGTGAAAGTAATTCATATAATCCTGCCGTCCTCCAGAAATCGTATACCAGGCATATCCGTTGGTAATGCCGTTGTTGAGATCGTTCAGGTAACCCGATGGCGCAAAGGTATGTACGGTATCGACATATTCGCGACACACGTACACCCACCAGTCATCATCAGCAGCCAGTCGCGACCAGGTATCCCAGGGGTAATTGCATACTTCAGCTCCGCCATGAAAATTTGCCGACATCATAAAATCATGATTTTCTGCAAATTCCATAAAAATTAATGTCTCGGTTTGGTAAGCATTGCCATCGGGATGCGGACCGTCTTCAGGATCGGGAAAATTGCGGTTGAAGTCGATTCCGTAGGCATTGCCCCTTGTTGCACCAAAAACCGTGTTGTTTCCACCTGCGAAAGTACCATCTGGATTTGCCAGCGGATTTATCCAAATATCAATTTCATCGACCATGCTGGTAATCCGTGGATCGTTTCCATAATTAGTTAGCATATAGTCAATTAAACGGAGCATGAGCACGTATCCGGTTAACTCATCGCCATGCATACTCGAAGTGTACATAAACTGCGGTTTTCCGTTATCGGTGTCCCAATCATTGCTGATATGAATAAACAAGATGTCGCGGCCTTCGTTGGTAACACCAACATTTACAACTTCGCAAAGATTCGGATAATCCGCAGCAAACTGATTCATCATGGCCAGATAAGCATCATAGGTCGGATAATAATCCCATGCATTCTCGCCACGTAACTCATGTACACCACGCATCACAGGCTCGTGCAACATCGAAGGCGGAATTTCAACGGTGAAATCGATCCCCATCTCCAAAAAACCCTGGTATTGGAATAAGTTAACATAAGCTGTTACCTCATTGCCCTCGACCTTATCGATGGAAATTTTTCGCGAAAGCTCCTGAAGCAATTTACTGTTGTTGTCTGGAAGATTAAAACTGACAACTATTTCTTTCCTGTTTTTAAAAAAATCAGCCGGATAAACCTGAGCCGACAAAAAACCAAAGGCGATAAGCAAGAGGAGAAGGAACAAACAAGCTTTTTTCATTTTAATTGTATTTTAAATACCATGCTGTATGGACACGAATTACTTTAAAAAAGTTGCGTTTAAAGGAGAACGGAGAGGCCATTGTACACCTCGTCCCTTACCGTTACCAAAGGTAGACGCAGGTTGTTTTCACAAATACCTTTTATGTGCAGGGCAGCCTTTATTCCGGCAGGATTTCCATCGGCAAAAAGCAAATCGATTAAGGGCAGCATTTGATAATGTAAGGTTTTGGCCTCTTCCATTCTGCCCTGTAGCGCATGTGTAACCATACTCGAGAATTCAGCAGGAAGTACGTTGGCCACAACCGAAATAACGCCCTGAGCACCTAAAGCAATAAGGGGAAAAGTAAGGGCATCATCACCTGACAAAACCATGAAATCGCGGGGTTTCGTGCGCAATATTTGCATTACCTGCGACAAATCACCGGAGGCTTCTTTGATGGCGATAATATTGTTAAAATCGTTAGCTAAGCTAAGTGTGGTGGACGCAGTGAGATTAGAGCTCGTGCGCCCCGGCACATTATACAAAATTACAGGCACTGGCGAAGCCTTGGCAATGGATGAAAAATGCGCATAGAGACCACGCTGATTTGGCTTATTGTAATAAGGAGCAACCGACAGAATGGCTTCAATTCCGGTAAAATCGGTTTCCCTGAGCTGGTCGACAACAGCCGCAGTATTGTTTCCTCCCACACCCAGAACCAATGGGACTTTCCCTTCAATCTGTTGTTTTACAAAGTCTAGCACCTGCCCACGTTCTTCGTTACTGAGTGTAACAGCCTCACTGGTGGTTCCCATCGCCACGATAAAATCGACGGCTCCACCAATCAGATGTAGTATCAAACGTTCGAGCGCAGGAAAATCAACGCTTCCATCTCCTTTGAAAGGGGTGACAATGGCCACACCTGTTCCCTGAATTTTATTTCTCATGTCGTATGTATTTTTAATTTTTTTATTAGATTGATGACTTCAATTAACTTTTTTTCGGGCGCTTCGCTGGTTAGATCGGAGTGGCAAGTCAGGTGGAAAAAAACGCTCTGTCCTTGTTTTAAGATACCAGTTTTAAACGAAGCCGGGAGGTCTTTCAGGCATTGCTGATACAGTAGCCTGTTGCAATCAGAAAGGCTGATTAGCAAATCAATTTTTTGATCCGTCCATTGGGTCATCACGCTGGATTCTATCCGGCCTGTGAAAGTAAATGTTGAGCTGTCGAGACAGAGGAAATGTGGGTGATTCTTAACTTCTTTTTTCTTCCCGGGTACAAACATCAAAACAAGGAAGTCTTTAAAATGCTTTGCAACCTCTGTCTCCAATGCCGCAAGGTGGGCATCTCTGGTAAAATCTTCCGAACAGATAAGCACCGCCGCCTTATAATCACTGAGTTGAGTCGCGTTAAACGACGGCGCACTCAACTTAAAACGTTGAAAAGGATTGAACAAATGGCGCAATGCTGCTTTAAGGATGTACATACCAGGCCGATTTCTTTTAAGTCGGTAAAAATAGCAAGAAATCGACAGCGGTAGCCACAGTACCGTGGTTTTTTTATTTGGGGCGACTCACTTGGTTGTGGAAAAAATTCAGAAGAGAAAGCCACAACGAAAATTGTTGTCATGCTAAGCCTGCCAGACGACAGGCATTCACATGGGGATAGCCTGCTGGGCCTGTTACAGCAGGCCTTCCGTTTGTATTTCACTCGCATACGTTCGTGATTTTGTTCAACACGGCCCGCGTTTAAAAATCACAAAAAAGAGTCGGATCTTTGTTGTGCGTGAAGGCTCAACTTGATTTCAGTACATTGCTGGAAAACAAGAATTCAGGCTATTGCCTGGAGAGATTGACAGACGCTGTTTTGAAAAACAGTTTTGTGTCTTCCATTCATGGTATTAAATTACTTATCTTTGCTTCAAATAATTAATAATTGGACGAGAAAATCGACATAGAAAAAATCTTAAATCATTGGAAATCTACATCTGAAAAGGATTCTCAAACAATGATGCTTTTACATGATGCTAAGGATTATAGTTGGTCATTATTTATCGGGCATATTGTTCTTGAAAGCCTACTAAAAGCTTCTGTCGTTAAAGAAATTCAAAATCATGCGCCTTATACACATGATTTAACAAAATTAGCTAAACTTAGTAAGCTTGATTTTACGGAAAATCATCTGGACTCGCTTGATACGATTTCTACTTTTAATTTAAATGCCCGATAAGACACCTATAAAGAAGCTTTTTATAGAAAATGTAATTATGTATACACATCTGAGTGGATTGATAAAATTAAAATTTTACAAGCATGGATAAAGGAGAAGCTCTGAAAATTGCGAATCTATATGTTGATTCAATAGACGATAGATATACCATACTACAAGCCTATTTATTTGGCTCATATGCGAAAGGCACCAACCATGAGGATAGTGATATTGATGTAGCGGTTGTAGTAAAAAATGTTTCAGATATCATTGATACACAAATTGAGATGATGAAATTAAGAAGAAGAATAGATTTGAGAATTGAACCTCATCCTTTTATTGTAAGTGATTTCAACCAAAATGACCCTTTGGTTAATGAAATTTTGAAGTATGGTATCAGATTAAAAACCGGAATTTCCTGAAAGTACTGGGTCATTGAGGATAGAGAAGCAATTAATAATCAACCTTCTTCTCAAAACCAATACTCTTATAAACAAGAAAATTTAGCTCCTTCATTCCGCAGGCTTCATTCAGGATGACAACTCGTTTTGTAGTAATGACCTCCTTGTCACAGACTATTTCTTCATTTTTAGCGCAGCCTCATACCTGCGAGCCACCTCGTCCCAGTTTAAAACAGTCCAAAAACTATCGATATATGATCCGCGTTTGTTCTGATAACGCAGATAGTAAGCGTGTTCCCACACATCCATACCCAAAATTGGGGTTCCTTGCTTGTCTTCGGTGTTCATGAGGGGATTATCCTGGTTGGCTGAACTGGAGACGAAGAGCTTTCCGTTTTCGTCGACACTAAGCCAGGCCCAACCACTACCAAAACGGGTTGCTCCGGCTTTGGCAAAAGTGGTTTTAAAATCATCAAAAGAACCAAAAGTGCTGTTTATGGCCTCAGCAAGCTTACCTTCAGGCTGTCCACCACCATCAGGTGACATGATAAGCCAGTAGAGTGAATGGTTGTAATACCCCCCGGCGTTGTTCCTGACTGCGGTCGGATAAGAATCCATTTTAGCAAATATTTCTTCTAAAGTCATGTATTTCAAGTCGGTATCTTCGATGGCTTTTAAAAAATTGCTGTAATAGCCTTTGTAATGCCGGTTGTAATGTATTTCCATGGTCTCTTTGTCAATAGCTTTTTCGAGCGCATCGTAGCCATAAGGCAAGGGGGTCAATTCAAATTTGGTGACCGATCTCTCCATCTGCTGTGCCTCCATGGCTAAGAAAGCAGAGAAAAACAGGGTGAATGCAATTATTCTTTTCATCGTTGTTCAGTTTTAACGTTTATATTTCCCGCAAATTTAGAATAATTCCAAATAACGAATTCAAAAAGCCTCAGGTTTTAAGAATAATTAACTCAACTTGCTATCTTTGCAAAAAATAGTCTTTGAGAAAATTCACTTCCATAGCGTTGTTTTTGGCACTGTTTCTGCCGTTGGCAGGGACTTTCAGTTATTTGCACCTGGAAAAATTGCGTATACGGAAGGAGATCAAGAGGCAACTCATCAACGGTATTGCGGAAGAACAACTGGTAAGGCTTGAATTTTCGACCGATGAAATTAACGCCGTTTTGCATTGGCATCACAGCCTGGAATTTGAGTATAAGGGGCAGATGTATGATATTGTCCGGCAAACCGTTGGTGATTCTTCTGTGGTGTATTGGTGTTATCCTGACAACCAAGAAACCAGACTGAACAAACAACTGACAGCGTTGGTAAACCAACTGGTTAAAAGCGACACACAGCGAAACGAAAAACAAAACCGACTCCTTACCTTCAGTAAAAGTCTCTTCTGCCAGCACATAACATCTCCTGAGTTTAGCCCACACAAACAACATTTTACATTCGAATTAACTTCAGATTTCATATTGAATACACTCTATTTTTCCCCTCCTGCCCCACCTCCCCGCTGGGCATAAATCAATTGCTTTAGGCCATTTTCTAAAGCACCAAATTTCATTTCTCATAAATTTTCAAGTTTAAGGCTACCAAAGTGTACCATGGTTTGAACGATGCATGTTACAATCATACATCTGGCTTTATGGAAATGATTGAATTATTGTATAACTTTTTAAGAATCACATGAAAAATATTGTATTAATTGTATTTCTGTTATTCCTGTTTATTATGGGAAATGCCCAGATTGTAACGGTAATCGACCGCGACACCAGACTTCCGCTTGACTTGGTTACCATCAGCGCGCAAGAACCAAACCTCATGCTCATTACCAATTCAAAAGGGCAGGCTGACCTTACGCCGGCAAAAAACGCCGGGGACATTCATTTCCAGATTCTTGGTTATGAATCAATGACACTAAGTTACGGTCAGATAGCTGACAAAAAGTTTCTGGTAGCGCTTTCTCCGGGCGCAATTAGTCTCGACCAGGTAGTGGTTTCGGCCACACGATGGCGGCAGGACTTGCGTGAAATACCCGCCCGCATACTCACCATCACTCCCCGTCAGGTAGCGCTCCAAAATCCGCAAACGGCAGCCGATCTGCTATCCGGTTCTGGTGAAGTTTTTATGCAAAAAAGCCAGCAAGGGGGAGGCAGTCCGATGATCAGAGGTTTTTCGACCAACAGGCTGCTTTATACCGTTGATGGGGTGCGCATGAACACTGCCATTTTCAGGAGTGGCAACCTGCAAAACGTTATTTCCCTTGACCCTTATGCAATGGAGGGGGTTGAGGTTATCTTTGGCCCTGTCAGCCTGATTTATGGCAGCGATGCCATTGGCGGGGTGATGAGTTTTCAGACTTTATTGCCTGAATTCGCTGTAACCGATGAACCGATGGTAAGCGGAAGCGCCGTGGGACGCTATTCTTCAGCGAACAACGAAAAATCGGGCCATTTTGATGTGCATGTGGGCTGGAAAAAATGGGCTATGGTAACAAGCTTTTCATCAAATAGTTATGGCAACTTACGCATGGGCAGCTATGGCCCTGATGAATACCTGAGGAACTGGTATGTAAAACGTGTTGACAACACCGATGTGGTGGTTGAAAACGAAGACCCGATGGTGCAAAATCCAACAGGATACAGCCAGATGAACCTCATGCAAAAACTGGCCTATAAGCCCAATAAAAACTGGGAATTTCAATATGGTTTGCATTACTCTGCAACAACCGACTATTCGCGCTACGACCGTCTGCTTCGCACGAAAGACGGACTTCCTCGCAGTGCTGAGTGGTACTATGGACCTCAAAAATGGATGATGAACAACCTGTCGGCTACCCACGCAAAATCAACAAAGCTTTATGATTTTATGACGGTAAGACTTGCCCATCAGTTTTTTGAAGAAAGCCGGATAGACCGGGATTTCCAGAAAACAATCAGATATCACCGCACCGAAAAAGTAGATGCATGGTCGGCCAACGCCGACTTTGTTAAGACATTTGGCGAAAACCAGAAATTATTTTACGGCCTGGAGGCTGTTGTCGATCAGGTGGTAAGCACCGGAACAGACGAAGACATCAGCATAGATAGTGTTTATATAGGTCCATCGAGGTATCCACAATCAACCTGGGCATCCTATGCTGCCTATGCCAGCTACCAGCTGAGGATCAATAAAAAGCTCCTGTTTCAAGGCGGTTTGCGTTATAATTATTTCACACTTAACGCCGATTTCAGCAACAACCTCCCCTACTATCCTCTGCCCTTCGCTACAGCTGATATTAACGATGGAGCCGTTACTGGAAATCTGGGTATGGTTTATAACCCAACCACCGACTGGGCTCTCGTATTGAATTTGTCCACCGGATTCAGAGCACCCAATGTAGACGACATGGGCAAGATTTTCGATTCAGAACCAGGGGCTGTGGTAGTACCCAATGCCGACCTCAAACCAGAATACGCATGGAACGCGGAAGCTGGCGCAACAAGGATTTTCAGCGACAAAGCCAAAATTGATCTCACGGCCTATTACACCCTGCTCGAAAACGCCATGGTACGACGCGACTACACCCTGAACGGACAGGACAGCATTGTGTACGATGGAGAAATGAGTCGTGTACAAGCCGTTCAAAATGCAGCCAACGCCTACGTTTACGGACTGCAATTCGGGCTGGAAATAAAGCTTGGCGCAGGGTTTGGCTTCACTTCCCAATTCAACTACCAAAAAGGCGAAGAAGAACTCGAAGACGGTTCAAAAAGTTCTTTGCGTCATGCTGCTCCCTGGTTTGGCATGACACACCTTACTTATAACCACGACAGGCTTAAAATAGACCTTTACAGTCAGTTTAATGGCGAGGTGAGTTACGAAAACATGCCTGAAGAAGAACGTGGAAAAGATTATATGTATGCCAAAGACGACAATGGCAACCCCTATAGTCCGGCATGGATGACCTTTAATATTAAAACAATGTACCAGGTAAACGACAACCTCATGGTTAGCGCCGGCATTGAAAACCTGGGAGATGTGCGTTACCGCCCCTACAGCAGCGGACTTGTAGCCCCGGGGCGGAATTTTATTCTTTCCATGCGGGTAATGTTCTAATTATTATTAATCAAATGGGAAGTGTACATTTTGCAAAAAACAGAAGTTGAAAATCGATTTTTTTCGTTTCTTTGCACTTCCCATTTGGCCCTATAGTTCAATGGATAGAATGTCAGATTCCGGTTCTGATGATCTGGGTTCGAATCCCGGTAGGGTCACAAATAAAATTTTGAAATGTTTGTAAATTAGCTACTTACAAACGTTTTGTTTTTTACCGTTATCCATATTACATACACTTTTGTACTTTATGAAGCAAAAAAAACACCTTTTCTGGTGCTTTGGCTTCGATCGTTTTCACTTACGTAAGTTCTGTTTGTGTTGAAGGTTTCGGCTAACTTGGTGGTTACTCGCTCTGGTTTGCTATCTGTCAATTTATTGACACTTAGCCCTTGCTTTTTAGTTATGCTTTGCGTTTCCGCTTGCTTCGCCCTCCGTTCCCTCTCAACCGCTTCCAGAAACAAAAAAAGCCCCCTGCATTTCTGCAAGGGGCAAGAAAAATGGTCAGTTACTACCAATGAAAAATGACTATACTATTGATCTAAAAATTGACTGTTTAAGATAAAATTCACCATTATAAACCTTAAACCAATCAGCCGGCCGATACGGTACGCCTAAGCTCACAAACTTAGCTGTGGCCTCTTTTAATGCTATGTAGGCTTCCGCTACTTCGATTTCTCGGGGTGTCGTGGCGTACGTTTTCAGTTTCTCAATTTCGGCCTCTAGTAGGTTCGGGAGTATTTCCACCGAACGGCCAACTTTTGAAATTTTCAACAACTGGTCTACATAGTTAAGATTCAGATTTAAAATCATTTCCTTAATCCGGGAGGTGTCCAGTTCCATCAGCTCAATCACTTTGGCTGGTTTAATCGTTACGCCGAATAGTTTAGTATCGCCTTTGTCTGGGAGGCAATCGACTATTAAACCATCGACTTCGCCCGATAATAACCGGGTGAGCTGTTGGGCTGTTTTAAGCCTCTCCAATGGTAGAGTATTAAACTCATCAATAATTGCGTTAACCTGATCTCTTGTCTGGGTCATTGCGCTTACAAAGTTGTCAATCTGGTCTTGGTCTTGGAACAATAAAATTTTACTCATTGTTTTTAAATTTATAAGTGGTTAAAAAAAGTTCAGGGTCTGTTAAGAATGCTAATTTCTTGCCCTCGTTAATTTCGTTGGCTAACCGTATCACTTTATCGTCTGGTAGGTTAGGATAATGTTTTTTAATTCTGGCTTTCATAGCCTCAAAAAAATAGGTTCTCATTTTGATGGGTTTTTGTTTAATTCATTTCTAAGTTTTTCTACAATCTTTGCAACTTCATTTTCATTAACTGTTGGTTTGCCGTTCTCCAATAACTTTATTATCATGTCATCGCCCCATAAGTCGGTCATCGTACTATGTTGTACTTCTATTGTGCCGTCCTCCCGGATCAACAACACTACAAAAATGGCTTGCTTTACATTTTCGCCTTTGGCCATTTGCATCAATTTTTCAATATTCTTTTTCATAGCTTTGAATTTAGTTGTTTAAGAATAGCTTTTTCATCAGGTGTTAGGCTCGCAACTGTTGGTGGAAGTCCTTCGCTTTCCAAACGCTTCTGAATAGCGTATAGGGCTTTTACCTCGTCATCAGTTAGTTTTGAATAGTCAGGTTCAACGGGTGTCGGGTCTCCTTTAGCAAATTTTAAAATACTTTCTTTACTCATCGTCTTTTGTGTTTATGGTGTTTAGTTCAATTAATTTAGCTGTCATCTGCTCTACATATTTTTCTGGTGTTTTCTCAAGTAACCTCTCTAGTTCCCGATATTCTATCTGAATATCCATGTTTACAGGCTTGGCGATCAGGTAGGATAACAAACGCTCTACCACTGCAAGCCTCTTTTCAGGTTCAACTTTTTTAAGGTCATCGGTGAACTGCTCTTTGTTGTCATCAACTACATTCTGTATCCATTGTTTTAACTCTCTGGTTACCTTGTTTTGGCTTCCGGGCTGCCTCCCCCCTGTCTTGGGTGTTCCTTTTGGTCTCATATCTGTATTATTCTATTTTAGAAAGCGCTGTCACCGGAGAGGGAACGAGACCGCAAACGCTCAACCTCCCCGGCTAAAGGCACTTTGTTTAATTCATCTTTGATAAGTTGTAATGCGATCCGGTCGTTTTTGTAGTATTGAATCGCATCGGCCAATGGTACGCCATCAATACAAATGTTATCTATAAAGCCATCAGGATTAAGATTTTTGAAATACTCAATCAGTGGATCGACTTTGGGTGTTTTCACCTTATGATAAATATCATGTTTCTGCATTTCGATTGGATCGCTTTGGCCGTGCTTTAGGCCGTCTCTGATCGTTTTTAGTGCGCCTGTGGTGCTATGTATCTCCTTTTGGTTTATCGCATTAAATAGGGCTGTTTCTGCTTCATTTTAGCTAATATTACCACTTGCAACATATCCGCCTGCAAGTCTTGCCGCCTTCAATAGTTCGTGGTGCTTTTGGCCATCGCTTGCGCCATGTATTTTGTTAATTGCTGTTTGTAGTGGATCAGTCATTGTGTGTGCTCTTTTGTAGTTCGATTGCTTTGGCTTGGCTTGGGGCTTGGGCTTGGGTAACCTCGAATAAACTTCGTAATTTTCGCACTGGTACGCATCAGGATCGTAAGATAAAAATCTTAGGTCTGTGGGATTGCCTCCCTTGCTTGGGTCTAAATTAATACCAATGCCTTTAAAATCAATTTTGAGCTGTTCAAAATGCTCTTTTATACGTTCTGGGTGCTCTACTTCGATCAGTCCCCATAAGCCATTACCTCGCACGCTTAAGGCACAAAAAATGATATTGGTTATCTGTGATAATGTTGCTTTGGCTTGGGTCATATCCACCCCCGGATTATCGGCCGCATCAATATCGAAACACAATAGGCCTGTTAAGTTTACGATCCGATCCGGTACGTTTGCTCTGGTAACCATTTGCGCACCAAACACAATACCGGGTAAATCAGATTTCAGTTTCTTTTGTGTGGGTATATCTTTGGTGCTTCGTATTTTATTGATCAGCTTTGCCGTATCACCATCGGGATTGGTGCAAGCTGTTAACGCTTCTTTTAAGGTTATACTTTGTACTTTGTTCACCTGTTTAATATCCGTGAACAGGCTAACTTTTGTTTGTAATATGCTGTTTATTGGTTTCATTTTTTAGCTTAGTAAGTGGTATGGTATGGTACAGTATGTATACCTATCCATACCTGTACCGCAAGGGTACAGGATATGTATAACGGTATCTGGTAGGTGGTACACTGTACCGGTACAGTTCGGTACAATATTCTTATAACTCATTGTTATACTCATAGTTAAGCCTCCAATTTTTATCTGTTTCCTGTATTATCATGCTATGTAAATTCATTAATTTGAAGTCGTTTTTTGCTGCGACAATTCCGCACACTCTTGCACGCATGATATTATCAATAGCATCTTTATAATTATAGGCTTTTTGGCCTCCGAAAACTTTTTTCGCCAACTGCTCAAGTCTCCCCAAAATGGCCGCCGCCTTGTCGTCTTCCGAAATAATACCACTGCCAACATGGTATCCTTTCTCCGGGTCATACTTAAACATCAATTGTGGGATACTGTTTGCGCCTGCATACCTCAACATCTTGCCTTCAATATGTGAGTAGTCGCCATCGTTTTTAATTAGCAAAATGCCGCCTGATTTTCTTTGGCACTGGCTGCCAAAATGCCCTCGCTCTTTGTCTGATCCGGGATTGGTGTGCACAATTATAAAAACCGCTGTTTCATATTTTATGGCCAATGATTCAAAGTATTTCACCACTTCGTTACTTTTCTCCTGGTCGTTGGTGTCGGATACATAATCAGCACCTCCGTCGATCCAAATAGAATGGATACCACCAAAATCATTGTTTGCAGCTTCGCAAATGTCATCAGTCACCTGTTGGTATTCCTCAATATCCAACTGCCTGATATTGTAGCTTAGAAAGTGTGGGGGGCACGTCTCCAGTTGTGCACGCTTAAGAATTGATCGCACGTTGTTTTGGTGTTTGTGCCGGGCTTGTTCTGTATCGAAGTGTAAAACTGCTTTATTTTGATCGTTTGCGGCTATCTCCATGGAGTCCAGTCCATCGTTAATAACGCCGGGTGTTAATGCCCCGGCGATGGCCATGCCTGTAACCGCTGATTTACCGGATTTACTTGCCCCGCTTATCGTAAATATGTCACCGGATACCGCTATCATTTCCCCGTTGATCTTTAATATAGGTAGAGGTTGAGGTATTTCGGTTAGGTCGGTGATTCTTAAATATTCGTAATTTGATAACCTAGGCTTGTCTAAGTCATCAAAACTAAGGGGCTGGGCTATTTGAAGTATGTTTGCGGTCTGGTTCATGGTATTTATCCTTTGTTGAACATTACCTCTCGAACTACCTTTGGATCAAATAAGAGTGTCCTGCCATCTTGCCAAAACGGAAACAGTCCTTCGTTTTTCATTTTTTGCGCCCGGGCTGGGGATACCTGCAAAAAGGCCGCAAGTTGATGGATTCCTTTTATGAAGTTTTTTTGCTGTTGCTCTGCAAGTGCTTTGCTTACGGCTTGGTCAATAAGTTCTTTTAATTCTGTTTTAGTGTCCATGTGAATATATTTTTATAATTCAATGGTACAAAGATAAACCAGAAATAACGTGTTAACAAGTTTACAATCAGTCAATTGATGTAATAACTATTCTTTTTTTTGGGTACTTTTTACATCTGTTTTATCCTAAGAATATTATCAATATCTTGCAGTTGTTTTGTCGGTGTCTTGTTTGTCCATGTATCTAAAAATAATGCAAATATTTCGCCAATTTTGTACTTTTTCTGCTGTTTTGGTTCATCAGGCAACTGAATTAATAAAAGCTCTATTATCGTTTTTAATGGCCTTTTGCTTGCATCTGCTGGCCGATTAGCTTCTTTTGGTGGTATTGGTTCAGGGTTCATATCAGAAAGGCACCGCCTCAACTTTTCGATTATAACCGGATCGTTAAAAGAAACTGTTTTACTCCCGATTTTAAAGGATACCTTATTTATTTTATGGTCATATTTCGCTATGGAACTACCACCGACTTTGATAGATTTATAAGGGTTTCCACTTGCATCATGTTTTATTCTTAGCTTGTCCGATTGATCGCCTACGGGTATCACCAATGTTTCCGGCTCTGCTTGTATTATTTTCTTTATTGCATCAGCGTTATTTTTGTCGATAACTGTTTGGTGTAATTTTTTCTCAAACAATTCAACTGCTGCAAGTCCATTTTCTATTTGATAGGCCACTTTTTCAGTCAGGCCATATTTTTCGATCAGGATATTGATTTTTTCCATGGTTATAATTTATTAATCGCCTCTACTTGCAAATCGCTACTTACATCGTAATACCGTGTAAACGCTTTACTTCCCGGGACGTGTCCGCTCATACTGCTGATAATACCGTTATCCACTTTGCCGTAAAGATTGCCAACGAATGCACGTCTTGCCATGTGGCTGCTGGCTATATCGCATAACCTTACCTGCTCTTCTTCTTTAGTCCGGGGGTGTAACCTTGTTACTATTCTGGTTAAGCCTACCACCTCGAATAATTCTTTTATGTAGTCATTATAACGCTGATCGCTGATAAAAGGCAACAAACTGCCATCAGGTATATCGTAACGGTTCAGTATCTCGATAGCCATCGCATGAAGTGGAACGTTAACCGTAACGGGCTTTCCCTCTTTTGTTTTACGTGGGATATAAGAAAGTACTCCGTTTTGGATATTGTATTTTTTAAGCTTAACCATATCGCCAACACGTGCACCGATCAGGCATTGAAATATAAACACGTCCCGTGCACGGCTTAAACGTTCTGTTGGGAGAACTGCCTTAAATAACAAATTACGTTCGTCTGTGGTGATGTAAATAGGATTTCCGTATGTTTCTGCTGGTATTGAATATCCTTCGGCAAAAGGATATTTAATCTCTATTCCTTCCCGTTTCAACTCTTCTTTTGCATAGTTCCAAAAGGCACGTGTCCCCTTCATAAGGCTGTGAATAGTGTTATCGCCTTTTGGTGATTTAATTAACTGCTTGCCCGCCCCCTTCGGTCTCATGCTTTCGCTTCTTAGATACTTTTCAAAGTCTCGAAGTATTTTAACTGTAACAAAGTCAAATGTTATTTGATATTTTCGTTTTTCAGCGTATCGCCTCCAATGGTTCAACACGCTTCTAATTTTCTTTTTGCTTGCGGCCGAAACTTTTTCATTAATATACTTGTCGAACATTCCGAAAAAACTAAGGTCATCGGGCTGCCCTGCTTTCTTTTCCGACTTACTGCATACCTTATTTAATAGCGTTTTTACCTCATCTTTGGTGGTGGTGTCAATATTAGCAAAATGAAGGTCTAAAGTGGCTCTAATTGCCGTTAGTCGCTTGTTAATGATATTGTATTGCACTGGTCTCGATCCTTCCCGGCCTGTTGTGTTTTTCTTAGCCTGCTGGGTGTCGGTGTCGAAATTATCTATATCAATTCTATATCCGGTAAAGTAGAACATTCTACCACCACCGAAACGAAGATCGGCAAAGATTGGCACGTTGTTAATTATTCTGTTCCCTGCTTTGTCCTTTCTTACCTCTGGCGAAAATTTAACGTTGTACTTCATTTTTTGTATGTAGATTAGATTCACCAACAAAAATACATACACTTTTTTAAATAACCAAATGTAATGTAAAATAATTTAATATAGTTATTAACTTAATTAGTAGTACATTTGCACCATGTTTAAAAACGTTCAATAATGTAATAAAGTAGCTTTATTGACCCCGGTAGGGTCACTTCTTATATTT
>DJVY01000030.1 GCA_002440885.1 Bacteroidales bacterium UBA6244 | reverse complement strand
AAACCGGAAACCAATGAGCGCCTGACGATGGCCACCATTTTTGTTCAACACGCACCTGAATATAAAGCACTTTGTTATCAGGCTTATAATCTTGCCGCGGTTCGTTTGAAGGAGGAGATTGCTGCAAATACCGAACAGAAAAAACTGGCTGTGGTACTCGATATTGACGAAACAGTACTGAACAATATTCCTTTTCAGGCGACTCAGGTTCGCGACGAATTACAATATCCGACATGTTGGAATGAATGGTGTAATATGGAAGCTGCTGAACCTGTGCCCGGAGTGGTTTCGTTTTTACAAGAAGCCGACCGGCTTGGTGTAGCGATTTTTTATATCTCTAACCGCAAGACCAACGTGTTGTCATCCACCATAAATAACCTTAGAAAAGTGGGTTTGCCTCAAGCTGATTCTGCTCATGTGTTGTTGCGTGTGTCAGCTACAGAGAAAGAAACCCGTCGGCAGCAGGTATTGACAGAAGGGTACGAAATTGTCTTGCTATTTGGAGACAATCTCTCCGATTTTTCTGCCGATTATGAAATTACTGACAACCTCATCAGGAACAAAACAGCGATAGAACAAGCTGAATTGTTTGGTAACCGGTTTATTGTCCTGCCCAATCCGGGCTATGGTACGTGGACACAGAATTTGGGACTTAACAACAGCAAGATAAACCAGGATTCACTTGAAATAACCTTGATGCAGGGCATTGACTGTCCATAAAAAGCAAAGATTTTGAGAAAGACCATCGCCGTAACCGGGGCTACCGGACATGTTGGTGCAAACCTGATCAGGCTACTTGCCGATAAAGGGTTTAAGGTTAAGGTCTTGGTGCGTAGATCATCAGAGGCCTTAAAGGGTGTGCCTGTTGAGATTGTAGATGGAGATTTGTTTGATAAGGCTGGGCTCGAAAAACTCTGTCAACAGGCTGATGTTGTTATTCATGTGGCAGCACTTATCTCAATTGGCGGTACTTCGGAAAAGGCACTTTACGATGTAAATGTTACCGGAACCCAAAACATTATTCAGGCTTGTGAAAGAACGGGCGTTCCGCGTTTAATTCATTTCAGTTCTGTTGATGCTTTTCAGATGAACGGTTTTGACGAAAAAGTGGATGAAAACACGCTGCTCGACCTTAACTCGAAGGTGCCCTATAAAAAAACAAAAGCACTTGCTGAGGAAATGGTGATGGAAGCCGCCGGTTCGCAACTTGAAGTTGTAGTATTGTCGCCTGCCGCCATATTAGGGCCAAACGACAACAAACCGTCGCTTACAGGCCAAATGATGATGCAGATGTATCAGGGGCGGTTACCGGTTATTGTACCCGGAGGATACTATTGGGTCGATGTGCGCGATGTGTGTGATGTGGCTGTAAAGGCTATAGATTCAGGGAGTAGCGGCCAGAAGTATATTCTTGCCGGTGAGTGGGTATCGCTGGCTCAATTGGCTTCGATCATTCAGCAACTTTCGCCACACAAAGTGCTTCGTGCCGTAATCCCTTTTTGGATGGGTTACGCCGGGATTCCGTTTACAACGCTTTACTCCGCTATTACCCAAACCAGACCACTTTACACCCGCGATTCGTTGGACATCCTGCGAACAGGTTCGGGATTCATGTCTTGGGACAAAGCAAAAGCTGATTTCGGTTTTAATCCACGACCCATCACCGATACGGTAGCTGACGCCATTAACTGGTACAAAAACCAAAATTGGATACGATGATTTCACGCGAATTATTTTTCATCCTACTCTTTATCTGGGCGTTGATGGCTGTGGCCATTTTCCCCATCCTGTTAAAAATAACTGTTCCATATGGCCGCCATGCCAGCAGAAAATGGGGGGCTGTTATTCCTGCCCGTTGGGGTTGGTTTATCATGGAACTGCCTGTTATAGTGGTGTTTGTCTGGCTGTTTTTTACAGGTCCGGTTGAGAAAACCCTTCCGTTGCTTATCATTTTCGGCTTGTTTATGATTCACTATATACACCGCATTTTCATTTTTCCTTTCATGATGAGATCATCAGGCAAACCCATGCCTTTGGTCATTGTTATGCTGGCCGTGTTTTTTAACCTGATCAATGGATTTTTTAATGGTTATTGGTTTGGTTACCTGACTAATACCTATGCTATGAGCTGGTTATACGACCCGCGTTTTGTTGTGGGCATAATATTGTTTGCCGGAGGCATGTATTTAAACATGTCTTCTGATTATCACCTGATCAGTTTGCGTAAAGGAAGAAACCAAGGTTATTATATTCCGACAAGGGGTCTGTTCAGGCGAGTTTCTTCTCCAAACTTATTGGGTGAGATCATCGAATGGATGGGCTGGGCTGTGATGAGCTGGTGCTGGCCGGCAGCAGCTTTTTCGCTGTGGACGATGGCCAACCTGATTCCCAGAGCACTCAACCATCACCATTGGTATAAACGACAATTTCCTGATTATCCAAAAGAACGCAGGGCATTAATTCCTTGGGTAAAAAAGTAGGGCAATCAAGAATATACTTATTTCGTCTACTAACTGAAAGGAAAAAATGAAATAAATTTGTTGCTGGAAAATTAACCTGTAACAATGTTTAAATCATATTAAACCGAATCATTATGAAAAGAAAAGCATTACTCTTTTGGACATTTCTCATGTTTTTGGCTGTGACAGCAGAGGCACAACAGGCCTTCACTTACCAAAAGATCGAAAACAAAAATGTGGGTTTTCAAGACCGAAACCGCCTGGATTTTGGTGTAGGTTTGGGTATCGAAAACGGTGGGTTGCTTGGTGTACAACTGGAATATACACCTATTTCACGACTGGGGATTTTTATTTCGGGTGGTTATTATATGGTCGATGCTGGTTATGGCGCTGGACTAAAGGGGTATCTCATGCCTAAAAAAGTGGAAAAGCCTTTCAGACTGTACGCCCTGGCAATGTATGGAACAAATTCGGCCATTTATGTGGAAGGAGCGCGGAATACAATAAGGTTTACGTTGGCCCAGTTTCGGTTTAGGGATGGAAATGCGTTTTGGGAAGAAGAAAGCCAACGGATTTAACGTGTCACTAATGGTTCCTGTGCGCTCAAATGAATATAGTGATGACGTTGAGATGCTAAAAAACAACCCCTATATCGAAAACTTTACAGAGCCATTACCCGTTACCTTTAGTATGGCTTATCATCACGAGTTTTAAACCTCAATTTACATAGACAGACCTGCTTTTCGATAAATACAAGGCTTTGGGCATTAAGATTCGTGAAAACCGGCATTAAACCACAAGGCGCGAAGCCAGTTTGCATTTTGGGTTGGAGGCAATTTCCTGTGGGGTTCCGGTTTGCAGCAGTATGCCTTTTTGAATGATTGAAATGCGATTGGCCAGGCTTCCAACTACACGGTAGTCGTGGGTTACATGTAAAATAGTTTGTCCTTGTTGGTGCAACTCGCGGAGCAATTCAACCATTTCTTCTTTAAGCAGGATGTCGAGCGACGACAGCGGTTCATCGAGCAGCAGCATATCGGGCTTCATAATCAGGGTGCGGGCCAACGCTACCCGCTGGTGCTCTCCGCCACTCAGTGTGCCAGGTTTGCGTTTCAGCACATGCGCAATGGACAATCGTTGCGCCATCTGCACAACTTCTTTTTCTACCTGTGGCCATTTTATTCCGCGTCGTTGTAGTGGAAAGGCAATGTTGTCCATCACGGTGAGGTGGGGAAATAAGGCCAGGCTCTGAAAAACAAGTCCTACTCGCCTTTGATGCATCGGAAGGTGGGTAATGTTGAGGTTGTTTACCCAAACCTCTCCCGATTTTATTTTTTGAATTCCGGCAATGGCTTCCAAAATTAAAGATTTACCCGATCCGCTTTCTCCGAGTAGAAAATAGTACTCCCCTTTTTTTACATCAAAGGAGGTGTCGGGAACTTTAAAATCTCCCGCTTGCAGATTTAGGTTTTTAACGTACAGCAAAACTTTTTCGTGTGATTAGACGGATGAGAACAAAAACTGCCAGGGCAATAACAATAAATATCAAAGCGATGGGGCGCGACGCCTCCAGCCCGAAGGAGGCAAAACGATCGAAAATCATCACCGGGGTAATCATGGGGTAGTAGGCAATAATCACCACAGCCCCGAATTCGCTCATGCCACGGGCGAACATCATGATCATACCGGAGATGATGCCGTTTTTTGCCAGCGGCAAGGAAACCCGGAAAAAGGTTTGCATTTGACTGGCTCCCAGGTTCATGGCCGCATGTTCAAGTCGTTTGTCTATTGACTCGAAACTGTCGCGGGCAGCATTAAACAAGAAGGGAAGACTTACAAAAGCCATGGCTATTACGATGCCGGCAGAAGTACCTACGAAACTGAGGCCGAAAAAGGAGGCTCCGCTACCCAGGAGGCTTTGGTCGGAGAACACACTCAGCAAAGCGATCCCGGCTGCCGTATGTGGTATTACCACCGGTAGGTCGATGAGGCCATGGATGATGCGTTTCCCTCTGAATTGGTGATGGGCCATCAGCCAGGCCAAAGGAATTATTCCCAAACTAAATATCAAGGTTGCGCCCATTGCAGTAGTCAGGGTGAGTAAGATGCTGTGGGTTACCTCGTGGTCGTGCAGGGTTTTAACGATGGAAACGCCGCTGGTCTGTAAAAACAACCCAACAAGTGGGGCTATGACAAAGAGTAACACAAGCCCGCCGGCAAGCATGAACAGAATTGAGAAGCGGTTGAGTCGGTGATTCATTTTTATTCTCTTGTGTTAAAGGTTATCTTTTATTTTCATCGTACCAGATGCCGGAAACAGATTTGATGGCACGGTCGGAGAAAAAATCGGCTGCCGGGTAAATCAAAAAGGCTCCTCCATCGTTGTCGGCTTCGTCGATAAGCAGCACTTCCGACTGATCGTTGCGGTTCATTATTTCGCTGTAGGTAAAGGCTGCTCTGTAACCGTCGGCTGCCGATATGGTGAACAGGCCGGTTTGCAGAGCCTCGCGTGTAAGCGGAAAATGCGGACGGAGTAATTCTTTCAGCAAGATACCTTCGAAGGGCGTAACGGCATGGATACCTTTTCCCCGGCCATAAAAGATATTGGGATAATTCATCAGGGTTCCTTCAGGCATAGTCTGTATTTGCTCAATTTCATTTCCCCGGTCGTACAATCTGATCTCAGGTGAATACATGGGTTGGAGGTTTTTTCGTACTTCAAAATCCCTGTCGAGCGATTTGATGGTAATTTTTGTTGGTTGGCTGATGTTGCGTTCGGTAAGCAGATCAGCGGCAGCCACAACCCGTGCTTTTTCGGGCAATGGCCAATAATCCTTGGTTTTAGATGGTACAATCTGCATAACCTGTGTGCCGATAATGATTTCGTGGCGGTGTATAGGATAGAAAATTTCTCCCCAACTGAACACAGCTTTCTCTCCTGCGGCATTGCTTATTTCGACATACGCATCGATGATGGGGTTGAAGCCAGCCGCGTTTTTCTTTACCAGTGGACAATTGTTGAGCAGATCGTACAACGATGGTCCATCGTAACGGTAAGCTCCTACGAACCGGTTGCTGTCGCCTTCAAGTTTGGTTTCTTTCACAATAACCGAATGCAACGGCAGGCTGTTCAAGTCGATGGTAAAGGTTTGTGAGGTTTCCCCGTCAACTATCACCACTTCTGCTGGCAGAAGATGGGTGACCTCGTTATCGTAAAAATCGTTGGTGGCGTCCAGGGAGTCTACCGACACAGCAGGGTGGTGATCGGCTTTTTTCGGCTCAGGCGACACGCAACCTATTATTATCGGAATCAACAAGATAGTGACGGCATAGCGTAGAATTCTTTTCATTTTTTGTTCGTATTAAAACCACGATGGTTTGGTGGTTGATTTTGCTGTAAGTGTGGGATTAAGAGCCGGTTGTCCGTTTTTTTGCAGGATATCGCGTCCTTCAGTTACGATAAACTTTAGAAATTCATCTGTAAGCGGATGCAGGCTGCTTTTTGGCTTGCAGAGGCCGTAAACCATAGCTTCTCCGCAAACCTGAATCATTTCGTTTTGTGTAGTTCCGTTTACCTCGGTGCAGGAGCTTGCATACCAGTCATCCAGTTCAGGGTGACTTAGGTTTAAGCTGTCGGACAAAGGCAGAATTCCCAGCCCATGTTGCATGAGCACCGACCGATAATTGAAGATAAAATCGATAGCACCCACTTCCAGTAAAGGAAGTAATTCAGTGCCTTTTGGACGGATAAATTTGTTGTCTTTTTTCAGGATTTGGTGTTGCAGGCTATCGTGATCGGTCATTTTTTCGGCCAACCCCAACGCGATCACCGTTCGGTAGCCCACCGGGTCCTGGTTTGGATCAGCTCTGCCGTAATGTACTTTTGGGTTAAGAAGGATTTCGTGCCAGTTATCGGAGGTAAGGTGTTGAGCGATAGGTTTTTCTTTTAAATACCCAAGTGCCAGTTCATTGGAGGCAAACTGAATATTGTAATCGGCATATTGCGGAATCATGAGCTCATCAATCAGGGCATAATCTGCAACAGCCAGCACATCGCATGGTTTTTTCAGGTCCGTAATTTTTCTGACACAGGTGAGGCTTCCCGTGCTTTCGAGCTGGATGTGCACACCGGGATGCCGTGCTTCAAATTCTTTGGCCATTTCTTTAAGCGGGACGGATAAACTGCCGGCATGAAAAACAACAATTTTGTCGGTGTCGGGCTTACACCCTGTTACCATCACAACCAATAAAACCAGTACAAAAAGGGTAAAAGTTTTTAAAAGCGGACGATCCATAACAATGATGTTTATAAGCAGACAAAGTTACGGATTTTTGGTGGATGGCAAAAGATGCTAGCGATCGTTGAAGAACCAGTCAAGGCTAACAGGAATCGTTTAAGAAAAATTTTCCGATATCAGGGTGTTTGTGCGCTAATCACTGGCCTGCTCACATAAACCCGATTTCCACCTGCTTTTTATCTGTGTTAGTATTAGTTTTTTTGGATGCCGCTCTCAAAGTGACATGAGCTTTTTACCCGCCAAAGTCAGGGAAAGCAATAAATTGCCTGACGGTAAAGGGTAGGCTTTCAGTTATTTGAAGGCAGCCGCAACCAATTCATACGACAAGGTGGCGTTGCTCCGGTATTGATCAATAAACAATATCAATGTTGTTATCCTTGCCTGCGGTGAGGTTTATGACAATGCTAACGATAGTCCGGGCATTTCAATAAAAAGCAATAGGAAAGCATTAATTGATCATGACTTTTTCTCTTGTCCTCATGCTGTTTGCCTCCAGATCAATCACGTACAATCCCTTTGGCAAAGACGAAACATCAATAAGGTGTTGTTGTTTTCCAACTGTGGAAAACTCGTTGGTTTGGTAGACCATGTCACCAAAATGATTGTAGAGTTTTATGTACACCGGATTTTTCTCTTTAATCGTATATTCAATGGTTAGTTGGATGCTGGCCGGATTGGGAAATACCCTCAATTCAGTTAAGTCTTCATGATGATGAATGCCAATGGGGTCGCTTAATACGATGGATGTTTTTGGATCTCCTACAATTACCTGTATTGATGGCAGTGTTTTTATTGATTGATAATAGCTTTCTGCCAGATTGAAATAAGGATTATTTGCTGATATAGTATCCATGCCATAGGTATATCTGCTATAAAGAATCTCGGGCCAAATCGTTCCTGAATGTACAAAATAGGGACCATAATATCCCGCAGCTCCGGTTGCTCCTTCGGTAATCAGGTCGGCCACGATGAGATCGTTATAAATATTTTCCGACTCGGTAAAAGTAAATGCCGTGGAAGACATGCCCTGAACGGCTAAAGATCCCTTAAGCCATTCATAGTTAAGAACTTTGTTGGATGGTTGATAAATATAAGAATAATACCCCAGCACATTGTCTTCGTCTGTGATAAAGGTTCCTGATTCGGGATTGTAGATTGAATTCCATCCGGCAGATTGCACAAACTCATTTCCCTGATTTAAAACAAATACCAAAGGAGAGGTGGCGGTAGTATCGCCAGCAAAGGCCAGATCGAAAATAAACTGAGCGGTATGTTTATCGATCTTTTGGTTAGGCCCGCTTCTGTCAATCAGGCTCTTAACTTGCTCCACGGTGTATCCGTCCAGCCTTGTTACCAAATAATAGGTATTCTCGATTTGGGAGAAATCCGGTACAAGCGTATCATAATAGGGGTTATAAAACGAAGTATATGGAACAACTATTAAATCTTCGTGGTTAACCACCATAGTCAATTCCTGATCGATAGAATAGCACTTATTAAATCCGGGAACAGAATCGCAATTGGCTCCTTCTAAAATATAAGGAACCCCTTTGGTGGTAACCAGATAATTGATGGATTGAGCAATGTTACTGCTGATTAAATAGTTGGATACCTGATGCATCAGCGATCGCGCCTCTGTGGAGTCTATTCTTTCCTCAGTGCTACAGTTGATATGAATCATATTAACTTCAGGAATGTTGCGCTTCTGTTGAAAGTAATTACCGATTTCAACAGAGGCTGAACTGTTGTCGTTTACAATGACGGCTACATCATCGTAGGATACTGTTTGTGCATTTAAGGCAGATATTGCCCAAAAAATAACGGGTAAAATCAATGTTTTTTTCATCATTTCATTTTTTTATTGTTTAAAACCGATGGTTTATTCCGATGCTGAACTGTAGGTTAGATTTTGATTTTTGAAGCGCAGAGTTGCTTTTTCCAAGTAAATGACTGTATGTTGATTTAATTTCCAGATTTGTGTGGTTGATTATCTGATAACCAAATATTACCCCACCCTGAATGTAAAATTCAGGAGCCAGGCTATTTGCCGGACTTGTTTCAAAATCGATGATTTCTCTATCATCCGATCCGTATTGGGGAAGGGATTGGTTTTTAATTAAGTAAACTTTTGTCATGACACCGATAAAAATGGAGGTGTAGAAATTTCCATGACGATAGACTACCGTTCCCAAATGAATGGGAACGGATAGGACGGTGGAACGTGAGCTTATCCCCACTTGATCTTGTGAACTCAGGGTGTCGTAAATGCTGATAATTTCAGTGTGGAATTGTCGTTCCAGAACAGTATCGCCCTGACTATTAACTACCTCTATAATGTCGTATCCCGGAGCTATCATTTTGCCAAGTAAGGTATCGTATAAGTAGTTGGTTTGATAAACAGATCGGAAATAACTGAAATCAAGTGCTGTTTCCAAAAATAGGATAGGGGTGTTGTAACGGAGGTTTATTCCAACAAAAAGTTCAGGTTGATTGATTTTTTCCTGTTGTTGATTGTTTTCAATCATCCAAGTGGAACCCAAATTAATACCTAAAGTATAGTATGATGTCGGCTTCAATGGGTTTTGCTCATAAAAGGAATGATTTTCTGTTCTATAATTATTCTGTTGCTTAAGATTGGTTCGGAAAATCCAAGACTCTTTAGAAGCAGTCGTGTTACTTTGAAGAGGCCTGTGTTTTAATGGATTAATAAACAAAGCGGGTCTTGTAGTTAGACTTTCTTTTTTCACCATATAGGTCGTGGTGTACTCTTTGTTTGTAAATATTTCGTTTTCAGTTGATTGATCGCCCGTTACAATTTTGCCACTTTCTTCTGTCTGCGTCGGACTACCAATTATTGTATTAATAGGGTTTTGTGGGTTTGGTTTTTGAATGTATGAATCCGGAATTTCTTCAGTCGCTTGACCCGAAGTGTCAATCGTGATACCGACAATGGATTTTTGATTGCCTGAATCGATTTGGATGAGTCTAAACAGGAATATAGCTGCAATAACAATAGCCACAGCCGAAATGTACCGGTATTTCCGATTTACGTTGACAAAGTTGAAAGATTTTAACTCGTTGACAAATAATTTTTTCTCCATTTTGTCCCATCCTTCAACTGGAGGTGTATCACCGGATTCTTCCCAGGCGTTCACAAACAACTTATCAATATTTTTAAGTTCGTCTTTCATCGCATACTAATAATTGATATTAATGCGCCCGCGAAAACACCCAATCCGTTTGAATACGTGAATGTTAGGTCATTTAGCCTGGCTCTGAGGTAATTCCTGGCTCTTGACAACTGTGATTTAGAGGTGTTTTCAGAAATGTTCAGTGTTTCGGCAATTTGTTTGTGTGAGTATTTTTCAAAGGCGTACAGGTTGAAAATGATTTTATATCCCCTTGGCATATTGTCGAGAATTTTCATTAAATCTTCGTTTTTGTACTCAACTGCGTCATCTGCAAATATCTCATTTGTTTGACTGTCGTCTAACAATTCGGTGCTACAGAAAACCAGCGGGTCTTTTTTTCGGATCTTCATAAGTGAGGAATTCACCATGATTTGTTTGATCCAGACTCTTAGTTTGCCAGGCTCTTGAAGTTGGTTGAGGTGTTTGAAAACACTCAGAAATCCTTCTTGCATAGCCTCTTCAGCCATAAACCGATTTCCGCAATATCTCGAGCAAATCTTTATCATTTCCGGACTATATTTATCATACAGGAATTTCTGAGCTTTACGATTGCCCTTCAAACACGCGATAATTAATTCCTTTTCTGATTGCATAATTCTTATTCAATAACAATGATGCAGCTATTGCACAAAGGTTGCTTCTTTTTTCGAAATTTCTTTTTTAAACAAGATTGGGCTCATTTAATACTGAACAAATAACTACTCTTAATGAAGCCAAAACGACTTATTATTCAGTATATTGTGATTATTTTGCTTAAAACTAACGGGTCTCGGACATATTCAAGGCATACTTCCACTCATGCTTGTTTGGTTGGCGGTGATGACCGTGTGGAGTACCGAATGCGTTTCAGGATTATTTTATGGCTTTTGTTCAGCCAGAATAGGGCGACTGACGTACAAACTGTTGCCGCTTACCTTATAATCTGTAAGATGCCCCTCGTTGTTATAGGTCTTTTCCACATGGGTTTCGCTTCCGGTTACTGTATTGAATACCAATATGCTCCGGTCGATAAGTTTGATGTATCCGGGTTCATCGCCTTGCAGTTGCCTGTCGATGTTTTGCTCTTTGTTTCGAGAAAACCTCCTGGTAATTTTGTTCCATTGCCCGCCAATAACCTTCGAAAAGAGGCTTTTTCTGTCGGCAGTTTCACTTGAAGCATCGGCCAATAGCGTTATTTCCTCTTCAATGGTGGGCGGCTGAGGTTTCGCGGCCAATTGCGCCAGGCTGTAATCATTCACCAAGTTCCCGGAGATGGGTTTCTGTAGCAAACGATCCATGCGCGCCTTGTTTTCCACCGGAGTTAGCGGTTGATCCGGCGATTCCTCATACGGTACATCAGAGGGAAACAGGTCAGTCCTTTCGTCAACTGATCTTTCCTTGAGGTCAATTTCGACTTTTGGGTGCGGCGACGAAATCTGTTGCACCTGTCGTTGAGCAAAAGAGGACAGAAAAACCTCTGGCCTGTCGTGGCTGGTGTTGAATTTGAAAAAGAAAGTAACAGCAAGCAGTATTGTGAGGGAAGCGGCTACTGCCGAAAGGGTAAAAACCGGAATCCTCCGTCGTTTTTTCAGGGTTTCTTTGTTATGGTAAACCAATGAGTAATCGGGTTGAAGAAATAATTCTCCGTGCAGCTTGTATTCCTCAAGCAGCTGCGGATTGAGGGCAAGGAATTGTGTTAATTGTTCCTTTTCCAATTCGGTCAGGTCGTGCTCGTATGAAGCAATAAAGCAGGTGTCGTAGTTTAACTCATTGATGTCTCCCACCTGGAGGATGGGTGTTTTTTTTAAGTGCTGCTTGAAATCTGCTGAAATTTCAATGGGTTCCAGTGTGGCAAGCCCGAGACCGTCAACTTCTTCTTTCAGTTCCGGATATTGGTTCAGGAAGTTCATCAGCTCCACTTCCTCGTTGGGCGTAAGTCTCCCGTCGAGGTAATCGATCACGAAAATCTCGTAGTTATTCAAGTCGATAGGTGGTTTTTTATTCATTTTTACATTACAGTCTCAGTGCTTACCAGGTATTTCTTCAATCCCACACGGGCACGGTAAATATACACTTTTACCTGTGCTTCGTTCAACCCTGTTATTTCTCCAATCTCTTCGTAGCTATATCCTTCGTAGTCGCGCAACAGCACCACCGATCGTTGGATCTCAGGCAATCGGGTAAGGGCTTCTTCCAGCACTTCTTTCAGGTCGTTGTAGCCATGATCTACCGACTCAGTTTTGTGTTCGTGGCCTTCCATGCGGGTCATCCGGCTGTTTTTCCTGAGGCCATCAATCATGGTGTGGTAAGCAGTGGTAAACAAATACGACTTGGCTTTTTCCGATTGAACTTCCTTACGCTTTATCCACATTTTCATAAACGACTCCTGTACCAAATCGCGCGCGGTTTCAGCATCACCCGTGTTTTTCAGCAAAAACCGAAACACGCTGTCGCTGTATTCATCCACACAATGGTTGTAGTCGTTGATGGTCATGCGTTAAAAGTAAATAACTTTTATACATGCCAAGACGGATGAGGTTCTGAAATGTTACAGCAGGAAGAAGTTTTTATTGTCACTTTTCAGGAAATCAATTCCTTGATTTTTGATTCCAGTTCAGGTAAGGAAACAACATCCAACTTTGGTTGCATCGGCCATCCCTTGTTGATGGGTGATGCAATGAAGGTGTGATCAGGCGCAATATCTTCCATGGCAAAGTAGTTTCCTTTTGATAATGTTGGTGAAAATGAGGCTTTGCACTCAATGGCGAATGTATGGTTCTGCAACTTCATAACGAAATCCAGCTCTGATCCTTGACTGGTTCTGTAAAAGCAGAAAGAAGCCGAGGGGAAAGTTCCTTTTAAGTTTGACAATACAATTTGTTCCCAAAGGCTTCCAAATGATGGATGACCCGACAATTCTTCAAACGATTTTAACCCCAATAAAGTAGCCGTTATTCCTGAATCGGCAAGGTAAACCTTTGGTGATTTAACCATGCGCTTTCCCAGGTTGGAAATATAGGAAGGTATTACATTTACCATGAATGTGCTCTCCAGCAGATCAATATATGTTTTCACTGTGACCGAAGAAACATCTAATGAGTTGGACAGTTTGGTGTAATCAACTGTTTGCCCGTTTACATGGGCCAGCATTTGCCAGAGTCGTTGCATGGTGGCCGGAGTAAAGCCTTTCCACTGCAACAGATCGCGTTCTAAAAAAGTGGCAATGAAGTTTTCACGCCATTCAAAGGAAATATTGCCATCAGCAGCCAGAAAACTACGGGGAAAGCCTCCTGCTGTAAAATATTTTTCAATGGAATTATGATTCATTACCTCGCTCCACAGGAAGGGAGTAAGTGTTTTGTAGTTGATTCTACCAGCCAATGTTTCTGAGCTTTGTCTGAGCAAATCGCGGGATGCCGAGCCTAAAATCAGGAAGGAAGTGTTGGTGCCCCAAGCATCAACCAGGCTTCGTATAACTGGAAATAGTTCGGGCTTTCGTTGGATTTCATCCAGACAGATAAGTTTGCCTTTTTGCGTGGTTAAAAACCATTCGGGATCTTCAAGTTTGCGCAGGTCTGAAGGAAGTTCTAAATCCAAATAGATGTTTGACCCCAGTTTGCTCAGTATATTTTTTGCCAGAGTCGATTTCCCGCTTTGACGAGGTCCTATAAGCGCCACTACCGGCACATGTTTTATGGCGGTTAGTACGGAGTCTTCTATTTTTCGATGAATATACATGATAATAGCCAGTCGTTTTACCATGCAAATTTAAAATTAAATTTTAATATTACATGGTAAATTGTCCATTTATCTTGTTTAAATGGTAAAAATCCCCACCCGAAAGGGAGGGGGCGTGCAGGAAAAATTAGTCGTTAAGCCTCAGTACCACCAAAAACGCCTGTTGTGGTACTTCCACATTGCCCACCTGACGCATACGTTTTTTTCCTTTTTTCTGTTTCTCGAGCAGTTTCCGTTTACGGGTGATGTCGCCGCCATAACATTTTGCGGTAACATCCTTGCGAACAGCTTTGATGGTCTCGCGCGCAATAATTTTCGCACCGATAGCTGCTTGTATGGCGATATCGAATTGTTGACGTGGGATAAGATCCTTCAGTTTAACACAAATTCTACGTCCAAAATCGTAGGCGTTGTCAACATGAATGAGTGCCGACAAAGCATCTACAGGCTCTGAGTTCAGCAGGATATCAAGTTTAACCAATTTGGCAGGTTGGTATCCGGTGATGTGATAATCGAATGAAGCATAGCCTTTTGAAATACTTTTGAGTTTATCATAAAAGTCAAAAACGATTTCGCCGAGCGGCATGTCGACAGTAATTTCAATTCGGGTGGTGGTAAGGTAAACCTGATTTCTCAGCTCACCTCTTTTGTCGAGGCACAATTTGATGATAGGGCCTATATAATCCGTGTGTGTGATAATCTGTGCCCTGATATAGGGTTCCTCGATGTGGTCGATGTATTTTTGCTCAGGAAGGCCTGAGGGATTGTGCACCTCAATAATTTCCTGTTTGTTGGTAATCACGCGATACGAAACATTGGGCATGGTGGTGATGACGTTCATATCGAATTCGCGCTCAAGGCGTTCCTGAACGATTTCCATGTGGAGGAGTCCTAAAAATCCGCAACGAAATCCAAAACCCAGTGCCATCGACGATTCAGGCTCGAAAGTAAGCGAAGCATCGTTGAGTTGGAGTTTCTCCATTGCCGACCGCAGCTCCTCATATTCTTCGTTGTCGATAGGATAAATCCCGGCAAAAACCATCGGTTTCACGTTTTCGAAGCCATCGATAGCCAATTTGCACGGACGTTCTACATGGGTGATGGTATCGCCCACTTTTACTTCTTTCGATGTTTTTATGCCGGAGATAATGTAACCTACGTCACCTGTTTTAAGTACTTCCCGTGCCTCGGGTTTTAGCCTGAGCACCCCTATTTCATTAGCTTCGTAGCGCTTGCCTGTATTAACAAATTTTACCTGATCGCCTTTTCTTATTTCGCCGCTAAATATCCTGAAGTAAGCGATAATGCCTCTAAACGAGTTAAACACGGAGTCAAAAATCAAGGCTTGCAATGGAGCTTGCTCGTCACCTTTCGGTGCGGGTATCCGGCTTACGATAGCTTCCAGGATTTTATCTACGCCATAGCCTGTTTTACCGCTGGCCTCGATGATGTCTTCGTAATTGCAGCCAATCATGTCCACGATCTGGTCCTTTACTTCATCGGGCATGGCGTTGTCCATGTCCATTTTGTTGAGCACGGGTATGATTTCCAGGTCGTTTTCAATGGCCAGATAGAGGTTTGAAATGGTTTGGGCCTGAATGCCTTGTGTGGCGTCGATAACGAGTAACGCCCCTTCGCAAGCGGCAATAGAGCGTGAAACTTCATAGGAGAAATCGACATGTCCGGGAGTATCGATCAGGTTCAGGACATATTTTTGGTTGTCCTGTAGGTAGTCCATCTGTATGGCGTGGCTCTTGATGGTGATACCGCGTTCGCGTTCAATGTCCATATCATCAAGAATCTGGGCTTGCTGATCGCGTTCAGCAACGGTATCTGTAAACTCAAGCAACCGATCGGCTAACGTGCTTTTACCGTGGTCGATGTGGGCAATGATGCAAAAATTCCTAATGTGTTTCATGAGTGCAAAAATACAATTTAAACTGATTGTAAATATGCCTCCGTGAGCCTCCCAAAAAAAGAATTTTTACAGTCGAAATACTTTTTGTGTTACCTATGATTTCTTCTGCGGTTGGCTTTTTCACCTCTGGCATTTCGGGCGGGGACTTTTACCGAAGAAGTACCCCCATTCACCGAATAGTTGTTCCTGTGGGTGCGTTAACCCACTACTTTTGCCTCGTAAATCATTCATCAATCGAAATTTAAATAACTAATAAAAATTGAATATGGAAACCACGAAAAGACTTTACAGATCCTCTTCCAACAAAGTGATAGGCGGAGTAGCAGCAGGACTGGCTGATTATTTTATGATCGACCCCGTTTTAGCACGGGTGTTATTTGTGCTGCTAGCCATGTTTGGCGGCGGCGGCGTACTCATTTACATCGTGCTTTGGATCATTATCCCACTACAAGTTAATAAAGCCCGCGACATGTACAGCCATGCATCTACCCATTACAAATCGCCTGTGGAAGATGCAGAAGTAGTTGATGACTACACCAGCGAAACCATTCTTCCTAAAAGGCAAAGCAATACCGGATTGATTGCCGGCGTTGTCCTGATCTTCATCGGTGGATTGTTTTTAATCGACCGCCTGTTGCCCATGTATCATGTTACTTCCTTATGGCCGCTTATCTTGGTTGCTTTTGGAGTAATTCTTATCAAACCCGAATTGTTTAAAACCACAAAAAACCAAAATCATGAAATTTAGAAACATCTTTTGGGGAATTATCCTGATCGCATTCGGGATTCTCTTCACGCTCGAAAACCTTAACTTTATCGACTTCGATTGGTATAACCTGTGGCGGTTGTGGCCTGTAGTCATCATCCTCTGGGGAGTTAGCATACTTCCTGTAAAAGACATCCTTAAAGTATTTATGGTGTTGTTGGTGCTGGCCGGAAGCATCTATTATATGCTCAACGATAACGTGCAGTGGCGCAACGCCGACCATGATTATACCGAGATCAGCTCTCGTGCTGTAAACCAGGAATTTCAGGTGCCTCTGGAAGACTCGGTGCTAACAGCTACCCTGAAAATGGAAATGGCCGCCGGCACTTTCGACTTACGCGACATCACCGATCAGTTGGTTGATTTTAAAAAGACTGGCTCGATAATAGACTATAAATACAGTGTAAAACAGGAAGATACTGATACCAAGATTAGGATTATGATGGAAGAAAGCATCCGGTATAAGTCCAACAATGGAAACCGTGTGGTGGTAAAACTAAATCCTGATCCCGTTTGGAACCTTGATTTTGAAGTTGGGGCTGCTGAGGTTAACCTTGATTTTTCCGACTTTAAAGTTAATTCCGTTGATATTGAAGGTGGAGCTGCTGCCTTTAATCTGAAGTTCGGCGATTTGTACCATGAAATCCACGTGGACATTGAGGCCGGGGCTTCTTCCATCGACCTTAAAGTGCCTGAGTCGTCAGGATGCCAGCTGAAAATAAATACCGTCCTTTCGGGAAGAACCATTTCCGGATTTGAAAAAGTGGAGCACGGACTTTACCGCACTGCCAACTTCGATGAGTCAGAAAACAAAATATACATGGAAGTAGATGCCGCTGTGTCGAGTTATACCATCACCAGATACTAACACTTAACTTATTCACTAAAAAGCGTTTTCAAAGTTTGCTTTGGAAGCGCTTTTTTTATTTAGTTCAAATTGCACTCCGGATTTGATGAAAACCAAGGTCGGTAATCACAAGATGTAGTTATTTTATGACTGTTGGGTTCAGCTCGAACTTTACTCCCACACTAAAATTCAGAGGCATGGCATTGATGTTCAGCAAGCTGTTCAGCTCTCCAAAAACAGAAACCCGTTTAATGGGTTTAAAATTTATACCAACTCCGGGTGAGAATAACGGAGAGCCGTACATTTCTGTTTTAACATCCGATAAATCTGATTTGTTGGTAGTTTTCAATGAGCCAAATTGAAGCAATTTCGCCTGAAGATAAATCTCGGTTTTTTGTGTCATGAAAAAGGTAAAGGCATAGCTCAGCCAGATTCCTGTGAACTTTTCGGTGTAGTAATAGTTGTAATATAAGGTTGGGCCTTGTTTTTGGGTTTTCATGTCAAAGGAGGAATGTCCTGCATTAAATTTCAGGTTGTGTCGCCCGTTTCTGGTAAACGCCATTTGTATACCAGCCGAAAACCCGTAGGAATATTCCTCCACGGTATTGGCATGGATATCTGAACCATAGTTATCATACTGAGCATAAACCTGCCATCCAGGCATGAAACTCTTTTTTTCTGCTTTTAGGGGAGTGGTTTTCCTGTTATCCGTTTGGACGGTATTGTAGAGTGAAAGTGTGTGTTCGATGCCATTAACCGAGAATCGGGTCTGGTCAATTTCATGATATAAATCCGGACGGTCGATCATGAGCATTTTTAAGGTGCTCACGTAAGCGTTATCCTTCACCATAAACCTGTCGTTACCTCTGGTAAATTCTTTGGTTTCGTTTTTAAGTGTATATGATTTTCCATCTTTAACCAGATAGAGCAGTTTTTCGCCCATGACATTTCTGCCGTAAAGGTTGATTTTATCGCCTGTAATAATCTTATAAACAAAAATTTCGCCAGTGTTGTTGTCGGGATCGGGGATAGATACAAAAGCTTTTCCATTGTCGAGGATGATTTCATCAACGCAATCGAGGGCACACGATTGTTTTACGTTGTTTTCGTCGAGGTAAAAAACCCTTAAGTCCAGGTCGTTATACATCGAAAGCACACCAGTTATGGTGTCTTTGGTGTCGAGAATTATTCTTCCTTTTTCATTTTGAATCTGGCCGAAAGTAGCCACAGTAGGCAAAAGCAGGATAAATGCAATGAGTTTTTTCATGTAACGGTTGACTTAATTAAAAGTTGGTTATTTATTTGGAAGGCACAAACGCTTCCGTTTTTTTTTTACAATACAAAGATAATTTTTTTGAGGAAGGGCTTGGGTTGCCAAGAAAAATATTTGAAAGGGGGTTATTGAAGAATTTGGTTTTTGTTGTGTAATTAAGCTATTGGCTTTTGACTTTTGGCTATTGAGGTTGTGAGGTTGTGGTTGCCTAAATAATGTTTTAAGAACGAGGATTTCACCTCGAACGAGATTTCCTCTTCACCATTCAAAAACCGGTGTTCAAAGGAAAGTAGGCATAACCCTTTTGAAGGATTATCGGACATTATTCCGGAGTTGTGGCAAGGATTTCATAAGTCATTCATAGGCTATTGGAGGCAACCATTAAGCGTGCAGAATTGATTTTTGTATTTTGTAAAATACAATAATGTAGTATATTTGTATCTTTTAAGGAACAAAAATTAGGTACAATGGAAATTCAGCGACTTAAAACATTTTCTACGCTCAGGTTAATGAACCTGCCTATGGAGTTTAAGCGGTATCTTTTTGATGAGGTGATTTGGTCCGACAGGCTGATCGGGCTTTCTGGGGCGCGGGGTACGGGTAAGACAACCCTGATGTTACAGCGCTTGAAGAGTCTTGGGCTGGCTGCCGAAGAGGCACTTTATGTAAGTTTGGATGACATGTTTTTTACAGATAACAAGCTGGTGTATTTTGCCGAAGACTACTATGCGCATGGGGGCAAATACCTGTTCCTGGATGAAATTCACAAATACCCAAACTGGTCGCAAGAGTTAAAAAATATTTACGATAACTTACCCGAATTAAAGGTTGTGTTTACAAGCTCGTCAGCACTCGACATTCACCGCGGACAGTTCGATTTGAGTCGCAGGGCTCTGGTTTATAAACTTGTCGGGCTCTCGTTCAGAGAGTATATCAACTTCGTTTATGGAATGCATCTTGAACCCCTTACTTTGGAAGAAGTGCTGTATGTTTCCATCGACAAAATATCAGAGATTTCCCGGCACGAAAAGCCGTTGATGCTGTTTTCAACTTACCTAAAAACAGGATATTATCCCTTTTTTGTTGAATATAAGGAGTCCTATTTTCTTCGGCTTACGGAAGTGTTAAACACGGTACTGGAGTCGGATTTGCCGGGTATTTTTAATGTTGATGTTTCCACAGTCGTCAAGTTGAAAAAGTTTATCTATTTATTGTCTTCCATGGTTCCGTTTACGCCCAATATCTCAAAACTTGCTGAAAGAATCAATGTAACCCGTCCGGGCTTGTTGCGTTACATCGAGCTTTTGGATCGTGCTAATATACTGAATTTATTGACCGCAAATCCGTTTGGCATTCACTACCTGAACAAACCGGAGAAGATATTTCTGGAGAACACCAACCTGATGTATGCTTTCGATGAAAACAATGTCAACAAGGGGACACTGAGAGAGACTTTTTTCCTGAACCAATTGGCTGTAAAACATCGCGTAAGTTATCCAAAAGTGGGAGATTTTATGGTAGATGAAAAATACCTGTTTGAGGTGGGAGGAAAGAACAAATCTGCTAAACAGGTTGTTAACCATTCTCACGCCTATATTGCCACCGATGAGATTGAGTACAGGTCGGGCAATAAAATTCCACTGTGGCTTTTTGGTTTTTTGTATTAGTGGCCGGATTAATAAACTTGAAAAAGGCCATCCAGCCGCGCCAGCATCTCCGTTTCGTCCAGCTCCTGGATTGAAATCCAGGGTTACTATGTCGGTCGTGCCTACGGCACTTTGAAGTGGATTCGGGAAGGCTATTGGCTAAATGGATATTGAATACCGAGCACTGAATACTATTTTAAGAATGGGTATTCCACTTCGAAATTCTTAAATCAGTGTTCATAATAAAAGCTAACAGTTAAAAGCTGACAATGGCCTTCCTTGCAAAAACCCCACCGCTGTTTTTCCCCTGGGTTCCCGAACAGCACTTTTATTTCATTATCTGATTTATTTGGGTAAAAAAAATCAGGTCTGCATTACACTTTTTGGTTACTTTGCACGTTTCTTGGCTATCGTGTCCTTGGTGGCATGAGGCCGGAAAAGTCTTCTGGTGCACTGTCCACCCAATGGTTATCGGGGCTTCCCCCGAAAGCTCTGGGTTGGCATGGAATTCAGAGGCTGGTGTGTAGACAGGGTTGCTACGGTATAAAGGATTTGTATCGGTCTTGTTTACAGTTAACTGTATAAATTTGTACGCATGAAGAATTACTATTTTGTATTGTTTTTTTCTTTTTTTACCACCCTGTTGATCACTTCTGTAGCCTTCGCTCAAGAGGCTACCATACGTGGCTTTGTTTATGAAGAAGAGTCGGGTGAGCCTGCCATATTTGCCAACGCGGTGCTCAAGGGTACGAGTTACGGGGCATCGACAGATGTAAACGGGTATTTTCTGATTTCCAAAATCCCACCCGGGAATTACGTGTTGCAAATCACTTACCTGGGTTTTGATACAATCTCGCAGCAGATTACCCTTGCCCCGGGTGAGCTGGTAAACAAGAACCAATTTTTGAAGAAGAGTTCTGTCAACCTCGAAATGGTGACCGTGAGTGCTGAACGAACTGAAGCCCGTACGGAGACCAAGATGTCGGTGGTGAAAATCTCGCCAAAAGACATCAAGCAAATCCCCAGCGTGGGCGGTCAGGCCGATTTTGCGCAATACCTCCAGGTAGTTCCGGGCGTGGTGTTTACCGGTGATCAGGGGGGACAGTTTTATATACGCGGGGGCTCGCCTATACAAAATAAGGTGATGCTTGATGGCATGACCATCTACAACCCTTTTCACTCCATAGGGCTATTCTCTGTTTTTGAAACCGACCTGATCAGAAATGCCGCCATCTACACCGGAGGCTACAATGCTGAATATGGCTCACGTATCTCATCGGTGATGGACATCACCACCAAAGACGGGAACAAAAAGCGCATGTCGGGCGTGGTGGGGGCTTCAACCTTTGGTGCGCGCGTGGTGCTCGAAGGGCCGTTAAACAAACAAAAATCACCCGACGATGGCAGCGCTACCTTTGTGCTGTCGTTTAAAAATAGCTACCTCGCCGAGAGTTCTAAAATATTCTACAGCTATATCGATGAAGACGGTCTGCCTTTTAATTTTGCCGATTTTTACGGCAAAGTGACGCTTAGCGCTGCCAACGGTAGCAAGGTCAGTCTCTTTGGGTTTAACTTTAACGACAACGTAAGCAACTACAAAGCCATTTCTGATTTTGGCTGGAATTCAGTTGGCGGGGGCGCAAATTTTGTGGTTATCCCCGGAAAAGCGCCGGTTCTGATTGAAGGTATCCTGGCGTATTCCAAATATGAAACCAACATCAACTCTACCACCCTCAACGACCGCAAGAGCTCGATCAGTGGTTTTAACGGAGCACTGAATTTCACTTATTTCTTTGGGAAAAATGAACTCAAATATGGAGTCGAAGTCGAAGGCTACCGCACCGAATACTTGTTTCGGAATTATGTAAATGCCGAGATCAACCAGACCGAAAATACCACCCAGCTTGGCCTTTACGCCAAATACAAAGCCGTGTTGGGCAATTTTATTATCGAACCGGGATTTCGCCTCGAATGGTATGCTTCGCTCGCCGAAGTGAGCCCCGAACCCCGGCTGGCCATTAAATACAACGCTACCGACTGGTTCAGGGTGAAGTTTGCCGGTGGCATGTACTCCCAGAATTTTATCGCAGCCTCCTCCGACCGTGATGTGGTGAACTTGTTCTATGGTTTCCTCTCAGGGCCTGAAAACCTCCCCTCTACCTTCGATGGGAAGGACGTTACCAGCCGTATACAGAAATCAAATCACCTGATCCTGGGCACGGAATTTGACCTGTCGAATACCGTTTCCCTCAATGTTGAAGGGTATTACAAGTTCTTTCCACAGCTCACCAACATCAACCGAAACAAAATCTACGATGAAAAAGATGCCCCTCCGGGAGCATCGGATGTGGAAACAAAGGACTTTATCCTTGAAAAAGGAAATGCCTATGGCATGGACATGGTGCTGAAATATGATTATAAAAAACTCTATGTTTACCTGGTGTACTCACTCGGTTTTGTTACCCGGCAGTTCGAGGATAAGAACGGGGAAATGATCAGCTATACGCCCCATTTCGACCGCCGTCACAACGTAAACTTGGTGTTGTCGTACATAACAGGGCCAAAACGCGAATGGGAGATTGGCGTCCGCTGGAATCTTGGTACCGGATTCCCCTTTACCCAGGTGCAGGGATTCTATGAAACCCTCACTTTTCCCGGTGGCGTTAACTCCAACTATGTAACCGAAAATGGAGGGTTGGGCCTGATTTACGCCGATTTGTATAAAGGCAGGTTACCCGTGTACCATCGCCTCGACCTGGACGTGAAACGTAACTTTTTTCTTGGAGCCAATACCAAACTGGTTGCCGACGTGAGCATCACCAACGTTTACGACCGGAAAAACGTGTTCTACGTTGACATGATTACCGGACAAACCGTGTACCAATTGCCTTTTATGCCCAGCCTTGGTCTGAGCTTGTATTTTTAATCGATAAAAAAACCAAAAAATCATCCCGAAAACGGAGGTTTTCGGGATGATTTTTTTAAGCCTGACCATCTAGGGCTTTCAATAAGTTTCTGTAACAGTGAAAGAAACCAGCATGCGTTAAAAAAATTGTCCTATGAATCCACCTGTTGCCAGGAAAATACCCTACCAGCTGATAACCCACAACCACGAGCGCACCGACAACTATTATTGGTTGAATAACCGACACGATCAGGAAGTTATAGCTTACCTGCAAGCTGAAAATCAATATACTGAAGAGGCGTTACAGCCTTCGTACGCTTTGCGCGAAGCGTTATTCCAGGAAATGAAGGCGCGCGTTAAACAATCGGATCAGACTTTCCCAACTGTGCTAAACGGCTATTCCTATTATACACGTTATGAACAAGGAAAGGAATATCCTGTTATTTGCCGGAAGGCCACTACCGATCAGGCTGTTGAGGAGATCATGCTTGACGCGAATGCCCTGGCAGACGGATTGGCTTTCTTCCATCTCATCCAGTGGGAAATGAGCCCCGACAACACTTTGCTGGCTTTTTCTATAGATACGGTTGGACGCCGCCAGTACACGCTGAAAATCAAAAACCTGAGTACAGGAGAACTTTTGCCTGATGAGATAACCAATACCTCCGGAGCAACGGCCTGGAGTTGCGATGGACAATACCTTTTTTATACGCGAAAGGATGACACCCTGAGGCCGGCGCTGATATTCCGGCATCATTTAGGCGAGGCTTCTGCTCATGATGTGCTGGTTTATGAAGAAATGGACACGGCCTTTAGGACGTTTGTTTATAAATCGAAAAGTGATAAATACCTGATTATAGGTTCAGAAAGTACCCTCTCGAGTGAATACCGCATACTGGAGGCCGTGAATCCTACAGGCCGGTTCAGGTTGTTTCAACCACGCATTCCTTCCCTGAAATACAGCATTTACCACCAAAACGATCGGTTTCTGGTGCGTACCAACGACAACGCTCAAAATTTCCGACTGATGGAAACATCCGAACTGGCGACTAACCGTGAATCCTGGCACGAATTCCTCGTCCACCGACACGATGTGCTGCTCGAAGGGGTGGAGGTGTTCGCGCAGTTTACGGTGGTTACCGAACGAAAAGAAGGCCTTATCCGGTTTAGGATAATCAAGGTTGAAAACAACGAAGCCCATTACCTGTCGTTCGATGAAGAAGATTATTACGCTTTTATCGCCGCCAACCCCGACTACAACAGCACGGTGCTACGCTATCATTACACTTCTTTAAAAACTCCTGAAACTGTTTTTGATTACGATTTACAGCATCGTGAGCGCACCTTCTGCAAACAGCAGGAAGTGCCGGGTGGGTTTAATCCTGATCAGTATGTTACCAAAAGATGCATGGTTCCGGCACGCGATGGCAAAAAAGTGCCTGTAAGCCTGGTGCACAAAAAAGGTCTTCTTCCTGATGGAAAAAACCCGCTGTTGCTTTATGGTTATGGATCATACGGCATCAACATCGATTCAACTTTTCGGTCATCGCGGCTCAGCTTACTCGACCGCGGCTTCGTTTTTGCCATTGCACACGTGAGGGGAGGACAAGAGCTAGGCAGGTCGTGGTACGAAGAGGGCAAGCTCCTGGCCAAAAAAAACACCTTCTTCGACTACATTGATTGTGGAAACTACCTGATAGAAACGGGCTATGCTGCCCAAGATAAATTGTTTGGATACGGAGGCAGTGCCGGAGGACTGCTCATAGGTGCGGTGATAAACATGCAACCCGATTTGTTCAGGGGCGTGATAGCCGCAGTGCCTTTTGTTGACATCGTGACGACTATGCTCGACGACAGCATTCCGCTCACTACAGGTGAATACGACGAGTGGGGAAATCCAAACGAGGAGGTCTTTTATAAATACATGCTTTCCTATTCGCCTTATGATCAGGTAAAAGAGCAAAACTACCCGGCTATCTTGGTCACCACCGGATTACACGACAGCCAGGTGCAATATTGGGAGCCAGCCAAGTGGGTGGCGAAATTGCGTGACTACAAAACCAACGACCAAATGCTGCTCCTCAAAACCAACATGAAGACAGGCCATGGAGGTGCTTCCGGACGCTTTGAAGCCCTCAGAGACATTGCACTGGAATACGCTTTCCTGATGCAGTTGCTTGACTCAAAGCAATATAAGTAACTCTAAAGGAGTTGATTAGATTTTCATATACAAAGTCTTCCGCCTAAGGATAAGCTGATTATGCTTTAAAATCTTATACATCTTTTGTAAAATATTGTAATAGATATGGCCCATGTCGGGTGTATTATTGCAACATCAAAGTGTGCGAAATACTTGCCACTAATTACTAACTAAAAATGACGAAGATGAAAAAGTTAAAAAGTAAGAAATGGATGATTGCTGTTGCCATAGTACTGATTGCAGGAATGTGGTCATGTAGCAAGACAGATGATGTGGTGTCCGAACTGGACGATGCGGCTCAACTGAAAGTTGATATAACTTCTCAGACTGACTTCGACGGGCTCTTGTATATGCGTGAGGAGGAGAAACTGGCCAGAGATGTGTATGTGATTTTCTACGGACTATATAACCTTCCTGTTTTTAATCATATTTCTAAAAGTGAGGATTATCATTCTAACCAGGTACTGGCTTTAATAAATTTCTATGGATTAACTGACCCCGCGTTGCCCGACCCGGGAATGTTTAGTAATCCAGAATTGCAGGCCTTGTACAATGAATTGATCGTGGCCGGTCAAGATTCCCTGATGGCTGCTTTGCGGGTAGGAGCTACCATCGAAGAGGTCGATATCATCGACTTGCAAACTTATATCGGGCTGACCCAGTCTGACACCATTAAAACGCTATATACCAACCTGATGCGGGCTTCAGGATATCACTTAAAAGCGATGGTGGCACAAATGGCTTTTCGTGGCGAACTGTACTCTCCGCAATTCTTAACCCAAGAGCAATTTGATGAAATATGAGCGGTCAGCTTCCTACAGGCGGTGGATGTTTCGACTCGCTTACCAATACAATAACACAAACGGAAGCTGCCGACTTGCTTTATGTGCGTGAGGAAGAAAAACTAGCCCACGACGTGTACCTAAATCTTTTTGACCTCTACAACCTGCCTGTTTTTGAATTTATCGCACAAAGCGAGCAAATACATACGACTCGTATTCTGGCTTTGTTAAACTTTTTCGACCTTGAAGATCCTGCCAGCACGGTGGTTGGTGAGTTTAACGATCCAAGCTTGCAAACCTTGTACAACGATCTGCTCAGCCAGGGCAGCGAATCGTTGATAGCCGGATTGTTGGTCGGAGCTACCATAGAAGAAGTGGACATTGTTGATTTGCATGAAAAAATTGAAAGCGCAACAAATCCTTCTGTTATCATGGTTTATGGTCATCTGTTAGAGGGGTCGAAGGCGCACCTGAGGGCATTTGTCGGGCAGTTGAGCCTTAATGGAGTGACCTATGAGCCACAATTTTTAAGCCAGGAGGAATTTGATTCCATTATTGCCGGAAGTTGATAGCGTGGTAAAATTATTCGTCTGTTATCAGCGAACCGGAATTTAGTTGATTGCGTCCGCCTTCCTTATCGGGGAGGCGGTTTTTTGTTTTAGGAGTTCATCATCCCTTCAATATCATCTGGCTCGATTGGAATATCGGCCATCAGGTCGATAGGTGCGGAGTTCGTTATCAGGATGTCATTTTCGAGACGGATGCCGATGTTTTCGGCTTCTATGTATAACCCGGGTTCACAGGTGAGCACCATACCAGGCTGAAAAACAGTTTCTTTCGGGCCGGTGTCGTGCACATCTAACCCGAGGAAATGGGCTGTGCCATGCATGAAATACTGTTTAAAAAGGGGTGCTTCCGGGTTCTGCTTTTGCACCTCCTCGCGACTGAAAAGGCCAAGCTGAATCATTTCTTCTTCCATGAGTTGGTTGGCCATGTCGTTAATGTGCTGGATGGTGCTTCCCGGCACGTAGTGTTTAATTAACTCGCGCTGCACGCGCAATACCGCGTTGTAACAGTCGCGTTGTCGTGCACTAAAACGCCCGTTCACCGGAATTGTCCGGCTCATATCGGCGCTGTAGTTGGCATATTCAGCTCCGAAATCAAACAACAACAAGTCGCCTGCCATACAGGTTTGGTGGTTGCTCACATAATGCAACACGCAGGCATTCGTTCCGGCAGCAATGATGGGCTGATAACCATGCCCTCCTGCCCTCGATATAGTGAACTCATGATCAATTTCGGCCTGCACTTCGTATTCAGTTATTCCGGGTCTGACCTTCTTTAGCACGCGTTTAAAGGCATTACCCGTGATGCCGCAAGCTGTCTGGAGGAGGTTCACCTCGGTTTCTGATTTTATCAGCCTCAGCGAAGCCATAATGGGCGCCGATCGTTCATAGCTATGCAAGGGAAACCTGGCCATGAGTTCTTCGCCAAGCCGTTGGTTACGGTCTTTTACCTCAGTATAAAACTTGGGATACTCGTTGTAATTGAGGTAAATATGTTTCGCCCACACCAGCAGTTCCCGCATAACGGTGTCGAAATCGGTAATAAATTTTACGTTCTTTATGCCTGAAACAGATCTGGCTTCTTCCACCGAAAGTTTATGGCCTTCCCACCTGTTAAGCAGCTCGTTTGATTCGAGTACAAACAATATTTCTTTTTGATCAGCCACAGGGGCATCGGGGGCTATAATCAAAATGGTTTTTTCTTGTTCTATCCCGGTAAGATAAAATAAATCAGATTGTTGTCGGAAAGGCAGAAACTGATCGCCGTTGCGGGGGTATTGTTCGTTTGAATGAAAAACAGCCACCGAGGAGGGCAACAGGCGGGCTGCAAACCGGTTCCTGTTTTCCGAGAAAAAGGCATGATTTATGGCTGGATATCGCATAGCGTAATTCTTTTTTACGACAAAACTAATTATTCCATTTCATATAGCGGTGGTTGTGCCTGATTTTGCAATCTCGCAGCTTAACATGGTCATGTTATTTAGTTGTTGTTAAAAATAAACAGTATCATTATGATTTTGAAAATACTTTACTAAATTTGTGGCATAATAACTCCGATATTTACTTCAATTCACATTAAAATAGCAACTATGAGTAAGTTTTATTCTTCGGTCACCAAAAAGATTTGGATGTCGCTGATGGGATTTTTTCTGATGACATTCTTGTTGGTACACTTGAGTATCAATCTGTTGTTGGTTTTCAGTTCCAACTCCGATCTTTTTAATGAGGCGGCTCACTTCATGGGAACAAATCCTCTAATCCAGGTGTTTCAATGGGTGTTATTTGCCGGATTCGTTATTCACATTATCCTGGGTTTGATTCTCCAGATTGAGAATTGGATTGCCCGTCCAAAGGGTTATCGGGTCAGTCCTACCTCTGAAGATTCATTTTTCAGCAGGTACATGATCCACACAGGGGTTATTATTTTCATTTTTCTGATCATTCACTTTGTGAACTTTTTCCTGGTGGCCAAGGGCGTTATTGGCGAGTTGCAGGAGGTTGAAGTGAACGGTAAACACATGGAAGACATGGGTAAGTTGGTCATCGACTTATTCCATATCCCTTATTACGTGGTGGGTTATCTGATTGCCCTGCTCATACTTGGCTTCCACCTCGATCACGGATTTCAGTCGGCTTTTCAGTCGCTCGGGCTCAACCATCCCAAATACACTCCTTGCATCAAAGGGCTGGGACATGTTTTTGCTATCGTAGTTACCCTGGGGTATATGATCATACCTGTGTTTATTTACTTTTCAAAATAGAATATTATGACAAAGTTAGAATCAAAAGTTCCTGCCGGCCCTTTGGCCGAGAAGTGGACCAACTATAAAGCCCACCAGAATTTAGTAAATCCCGCTAACAAAAGAAAAATTGACGTCATCGTGATTGGAACCGGTTTGGCCGGAGGGGCAGCTGCGGCAAGCCTTTCAGAGTTGGGGTTTAACGTGAGCGTATTCTGTATTCAGGACAGCCCGCGCCGCGCACACAGCATCGCCGCACAGGGTGGAATCAACGCGGCCAAAAACTATCCCAACGATGGCGACAGCATCTACCGGCTTTTTTACGATACCATCAAAGGGGGCGACTACCGTGCCCGTGAGTCTAACGTGTATCGCCTGGCCGAAGTGAGCAACAACATCATCGACCAATGTGTGGCTCAGGGAGTGCCGTTTGCACGTGAGTATGGTGGATTACTCGACAACCGCAGCTTCGGAGGAGCGTTGGTCTCGCGTACTTTCTACGCCCGTGGTCAAACCGGACAGCAACTTCTGCTGGGAGCTTACAGCGCACTGAGCAAGCAAATTGGCAAAGGAGCTGTTAAAATGTACACCCGCCGCGAAATGCTCGACGTGGTGAAAATTGATGGCAAAGCCCGTGGGGTAATCGTACGGAACCTGGTTGACGGAAAGTTGGAGCGTCACGCCGCCCATGCCGTGTTGCTGGCCACTGGAGGCTATGGAAACGTGTTTTTCCTGAGCACCAACGCCATGACCTCCAACGGAAGCGCTGCCTGGCGTGCTTACAAAAGAGGGGCTTTCTTTGCAAACCCGAGCTTTGTGCAAATACACCCGACTTGTATCCCTGTTCACGGCGATTACCAGTCGAAGCTTACCCTGATGAGTGAAAGCTTACGCAACGATGGCCGGATATGGGTACCGAAGAAAAAAGAAGATGCCGAAAAAATCCAGAAAGGTCAACTTAAACCTACTCAGATTCCCGAAGAGGAACGCGATTACTATCTCGAACGCCGTTACCCTGCATTCGGAAACCTCGTTCCACGCGACGTAGCCAGCCGTGCCGCCAAAGAACGCTGCGATGCCGGTTTTGGTGTCGGTTCAACAGGTCTGGCCGTGTACCTCGACTTTAAGTCGGCCATCGACCGCCTGGGGAAAAACGTGATTGAAGCCCGTTACGGCAATCTTTTCCAGATGTATGAAAAAATAGTGGACGAAAATCCTTACGAAACACCGATGATGATCTATCCCGCCATTCACTATACCATGGGCGGTACCTGGGTAGATTATGAACTGCAAAGCACAGTTCCCGGGTTGTTCGTGGGTGGCGAAGCCAACTTCAGCGATCACGGAGCAAACCGACTGGGCGCTTCTGCACTCATGCAGGGCCTTAGCGATGGGTATTTTGTGCTGCCTTATACCATGCAAAACTACCTGGCTGACCAAATTACAGTGCCACGATTTAAAACCGATGCTCCTGAATTTGAAAAAGCTGAAAAAGAAGTGCAGGACAGAATAAATAAACTCCTCGCCGTAAAAGGCGATCATACCGTCGACTCGTTCCACCGCCGCCTTGGCCTGATTATGTGGGATTATGTGGGGATGGCACGCAACGAGGCCGGACTTAAAAAAGCGATAGCCGACATCAAAGCCCTGAGAAAGGAATTTTGGCAGCACGTTAAAGTTCCCGGGAAAAATGACGGGTTAAATGTAGAGCTTGAAAAAGCGCTTCGGGTAGCCGATTTTCTCGAACTGGGTGAGCTCATGGCTTACGATGCCCTGAACCGTAATGAGTCTAGTGGAGGCCACTTCCGTGAAGAGTACCAGACCCCTGACGGAGAAGCCATGCGCGACGACAGCAATTACATGTATGTGGCCGCCTGGGAGTACAACGGCGACGATAAAGAACCTGTGTTACACAAAGAACCGCTCATATACGAAAATATCGAAGTGAAACAGCGCAATTATAAAACTGCTTAATTAACATAAAATACCGGAACAATGGATTTAAAACTTAAAATATGGAGACAACCCTCCGCCCAGACTGATGGTAAATTTGTTGACTATCAGGTAACCAATATTTCAAAAGACGCCAGTTTCCTCGAAATGCTCGATATCCTGAACGAAGAACTGGTAGGAAAAGGTGAAGACCCGGTGGCTTTCGACCACGACTGCCGCGAAGGTATTTGCGGGATGTGTAGCTTGTTTATCAATGGCCGCCCTCATGGTCCGGATAGCGCCGTTACTACCTGCCAGTTGCATATGCGCAAGTTCAAAGATGGTGAAACAGTAACCATAGAACCGTGGCGGGCAAAGCCTTTCCCTGTGATCAAAGACCTCATGGTGGACCGCTCGGCTTTTGATGAAATTATTCAAGCCGGTGGTTTTGTCAATGTGGCCACAGGTGGTGTGCCCGACGCTAATGCCATTCCGATAAAGAAAGAAAATGCCGACCTGGCCATGGATGCCGCTGCCTGTATTGGCTGTGGGGCTTGTGTGGCGGCTTGTAAAAACGCCTCTGCCATGTTGTTTGTTTCTGCAAAGGTTTCACAACTTGCTCTGTTACCGCAAGGTAAAATTGAAGCCAAAGAACGGGTGCAGAAGATGGTCGCTAAAATGGACGATCTCGGTTTTGGTAACTGCACCAACACCTATGCGTGCGAAGCTGAATGTCCCAAGGAAATTTCTGTTACCAACATCGCCCGCATGAACCGCGAGTTTTTGGTTGCGAAATTGTCGTAACAGTTTAATGCCCTTGGTTAAGGGCCTGCAAAATGTCTTTAGTCAACAAACCCGGCCATGTGTCGGGTTTGTTGTTTCTTGACGATGGCCACCGGTATAAAGTATTACCGTTGTTCTGTTTTGCATACCCCTCTCATACTTTTAAATGTAGCAGGGTAGCGAAGATGAATTTCTGCCATGATCAGAAAACCAGATCCTTCTCCCGGTTTTTTTTGCTGATAGCCTATGCTTTTCGAGCACAAAGGAGTCCCTTTCCTAATAATTAAGTCTGCAAGTGATTTTACGTTTTGCCACAGCCTGCCCCTACACTTCGGGGAATGCACGAATGAATATTAGGTTGTGCCACCGTAACGAATTGGACACCATCACAAATATAAATGATGCAATAGATTAATGCCTGAGCGATGCGGTAAAGCCCCTCGCTCGCAGACAGGTTTCTTAGTGCATTTTTCAGTCAAGCCTAACGAATATTGTGGCTTTATTGACTCCAACTAATTCACTATATTTGCTCCTTTATCATAGATTTATAACTTTGAAAAAGCGTATCATTTTTTTTCTTCTTCTGGCTGGATTCCTGTCGTTGGCAGCATCAGGCCGGGCTGGTTTCATCGAGGTATCCGGTGCTGTGAGCGGAGTTTGGCAATCCGACACCGTTAAGGTAATGAACCACATCGAAATTCGCTCTGCTGATACCTTGTATATCCGGCCTGGAGTCACGGTTTTGTTTTGTGGGGCATATCATTTTGCCGTGCATGGACGATTAATTGCGCGTGGATCTGTTAGTCATCCGGTAGTTTTTACCGCTGCCGACACCACAGGTTTTCACAACGACACCCTCCCGCTGGGTGGATGGCGGCAAATCCGTGTTGAATCACTCAGTCCGGGTGTTGACTCCGTTGTTTTTGACTACTGCCGGTTCGAATATGGCAAGGCCATCGACAGCGATTCGATACATGGTTATGGAGGAGCGCTTTGCATACGCAACACGGACAAGGTGGTGGTAACCCATTCTGAATTTATTAACAACTACGCCTTTTTCAACGGGGGAGCGATTTACCTCCATCAGGCTCCCATAGCTATCTCCGGCAGCCGGTTTATTGCCAACAGATGCGGACAAGCCACCGTTTACTACGGTTACGGCGGAGCACTTTGTTCTGACAGCAGTACGGCACATATCAGTCAAAACTATTTTCATCTGAACAGTTCCACCGGCATTGGTGGCGGGCTGTGCGTCAGGTTTGCCGATTGCAACATATCGCGAAATATTTTCGATGACAATTACAGCGCCTTGGGTGGGGGTCTGGGCATGCTCCATATCGACGCCTGCTATGCTACCATCAACAGCAATCTTGTGGTAAACAACAGCGCCATGTTTTTTGGCGGCGGCATCAGCAATGGCAATTGCAGCCCCACCTATGTCAACAATACCATCGTGGCAAACCACTGCGAGGGCGGCGGCGGTGGGTTTTACTGCAAGGATTCCGTTGTGCCCGTGCTCGTCAACAACATCCTATACCACAACACCCAATATGGTGGCGACACAAACCAGGTATATCTGTGGGATTTTTTATCGCAACCTGATTTTTACTACAATGATGTACAGGGTGGCACCGAAGATTTCGACGGAACCGGAGGTGCCGACTTCCTGGGAGCTTATGTACATAATACCGACTCAGATCCGGAGTTTATTGGCAATACGTTTATCCCCGGCGAAAATTCTCCGTGTATTAACGCAGGAGATCCTGATACCACGGGTCTTATGATCATCCCTTACGATCTGGCCGGTCTGCAACGCCTGATTGGTGACACCATCGACATGGGTGTCTACGAGTGGCAGATTCCGGCGGCTGTTGCTGACAAATTCTTCCCTGATAATTTAACACTTTTGCACCTGTATCCCAATCCGGTAGTCCATACCTTAAACCTTGAGCTCTTTATGTCTTCTGCCGGGCACGTCGCCCTTACACTCACCAATCTTGGAGGAAACCTGGTTGAGAAGTTGTTCGAGGGCAACCTGAATGCCGGAGAACATCGGTTCAGTCATCAGATTACCACCATGCAACCAGGAGTTTATCTGGTAAAGTGCGCAACGGCAGACCGGACTTTGGTGGAGAAAGTGACAGTGTTAGGGAGGTGAAAGATTTACAATACCCCCATTGTGATGCGAAGCACCCTGCTTTTCCCGACAGAGCGTAGCTTTGGGAGATTCCCAAAAAACAAATCACTGTCTTTTCCTGGGGATTTTTTCTCAGCCAAGGCTGAAATGACAGGTTTTTTATGTGGGGTGTTTGTATCTGAAAGTTCTTGTTAAAAGCCCCTCTCCCAAACCATCACTTTCTTCATCGCGTTGCCTTTATTGGTTTGCACTTCAACCAGATACAAGCCCGGTGGCAGGTGGGTTAGGTTTAGTTGTAATTCGTAGGTTTGCAGTGGTTGCTTTACATACAACTGCTGCCCCGATAGCGTGAAAACACGAACCTGACGGATGTCATCATCCGATTTAATCGAAAAATCTCCGTGGGTAGGGTTGGGGTAAAGGTCGATTTGGGAGGCTGATGGTTGCTCTTCAATGCTCATCGGGATTAAAATACATGCCATATCACCGCCAACCCAGCTTTGTCCGGGTATAGATTCACAATAGTCGGTTGTGCCCTCCCATACAGCAGTAACCTGATAACAAACATAACCTGAAACATAGAAATCAGGATTTTTATCAATGTGTGAGTATTCAAAGACTCCGGCTACCGAAGGCACAAATGCTAAGTATTCAAATGCAACGGGGTAGGTAAGGCTTCTGTATACATTAAACCCGGCCAGACTCCTGTCTGAACTTACACCAGAATGGTTTGCGGCAGGTTCTTCATATGGTACGGACTGCCCTAATTCTATGGTCTTTGTCATGTCGGTAACATAAGCCCTGATCAGCCATGCCCTGTTCGAGATGCCAAGATCCTGTATATGTTCCCAGCCGTTGCCTCTGTTGAGCAGATCGGCATTGGGATTCCATGCGCCGCCAAGTTCGGTGCAAATGCCTACTCCATAGGTGTTGGCAGGGCCACTGGTGAAGAGGTCTATCCATAGGGGTATGGTGTGATCAAAATCTACCGGTGTAGCCAGGCTAATGGTATTCATTTCATCACCAAGAACAATTTGAGCCGTAATATCCTCTTCATATAGCAGGGTGTCAGCGTCCATGCCCTGCCATATTTTTACAACCGTTGTTCCGGAAGCCAGATGACGCGAATCGATAAACACACTGATTTTGGTAATTTGAGCGTCAGCCATAAGGTACATCTGATCCGGCATAAACCGGATAGCCTGATCTGCTGACCAATCTGGGTCAGTACTTCCAAAAACATACTCTACCGCTCCATTGTCATAATACAGCCATTCGCCTATGCCCGGTTCCATTGGCGATTCCCAGCTTACCAAAATATCTTCAAGGTCAATTGGAACCGCGTAGATATAGGACGGAGCAGCACAGTCTCTGTACACATGGATGTTATCGATATACCAGTTGTTGAAAGTTTGGGTAGTCTGGCCGCTTACCACGAAACGAAAGCTAAATATTTTTCCGGCCACATAATCGGTAACCGGTATGTGTAAGGTTTTCCAGTCCATATCGCCTTCGTTATGAAAGGTTATTAATGGAATCCACGAAGACCCGTCCTGAATTTCCACGGTAAGTTGTTCGTCGGTGGAATAGTACCTGCTGTCGAGTTTCACGTCAAAATTCAGATAAAAGATGCCCTCGGTGGTGTTGGTGGCGTTGATCAGGCAGCTGGTCAGGGAGGAAGAAAATCCGTCATTCATGATGGGGTTACGCGAAAAAGTAGCCGTTTCGTCGGGGTTTCCTCCCGTGTCGAGCACTTCCCAGTTGGCGGTTTCAATTGTCCAGTCGTTGACTATAAAGTTGCCTGTGACCCATGTTTCGTGAAACGGAAAGCCATGCACGATTTTGGCATTCGATGGCATGAGGTTTTGACTGCTCAGGCTTCCTGCAAAAAGCAGGCATGCTATCGCGATTAAGTAAAGGATTGCAGGTTTTTTCATCAGATGGTGTGTTTTTGGTCAATATTTAATGGCTGTTACTTTGTTAATAATGATGCGAAAAGCCGGACAAATTTCTCTGTCTTTTTTACGGTAAGTTCTTAATCGTATGACAATTAAAAGTCGAAATACCCCTATTCCGATGCATGTGTTTTTTCGGGCTTAGTTATTTGAAAGCTGTTCCCCGACCCACGATAATCGGGGTCTTCGGGGTTGGCTAGACTTCCGACTTCCAGCTTCCCGCTTCCGACTTCTGACTTACAGCATTGGCATTGGCTTTGGCGTTGGCTAGACTCCCGTCAATTAGGAAATATCTCTTCTGACTTCTGACTCCTGACTCCCGACTTCTGACTTCCGTCTTCTGGCTTCAGACTTCCAGCTTCCAGCTCCCCACTTCCTGCTTCCGGCATTGGCTTTGGCTAGACGAGCATATCCCCTACGGGGAAAGGGGAATTCCTGGGATTTATTCAACAAATGCTTAAGCCCTACGGGCTATTGTGTGTGGAGCTGTTGTGTGAGGGGCTGTTGGTTGGCTGTTGGCTTTGCCTGGCTAGACTCCCGTCAATTAGGAAATATCACTTCTGGCTTCTGACTTCTGACTTCCAGCTTCCAGCTTCCAGCTTCCAGCTTCCAACTTCCCGCTCCCAGCTCCCAGCTTCTGACTTCCAGTACCTCACTTCCTACTCCGGCTTCTCCCCTTATAATTTTAATTCCTGTTTATTATAATGTGCCGCGAAGAACGAAGGCGTAACGCCCACGAGTTTTTTAAATACGATGCCAAAAGAGGTTCGGTTAGCGAAGCCACATTCTTTTGCCAGGGCTTCCTGCGTGTGTGTCAGGGTAAAGCCGCTGGTGATGAGCCGTATTGATTCTCTGATCCGGTAGACGTTTAAATAATTTGGAAAAGTAGTATAATGGTGGCTGTTGATGGCCCGCGAAAGATAGGTTCTGTTGGTAGACAAGTGAGTGGCCACATCACGTATGGAGAGTTTGGGATCGAGATAAGGTTTTTCTGTTTCCATATAGGTTTTCAGGCGTGCTATCAATTCTTCCTGTAGTTGGAGATCTTCTTCATTTTCCTCTTCATTGTCGTTGTGCTCAACCTCATTTATTTCGGATATCACTTCATCACTATTGTCAGGCTTTATCATCCATTGGGCCTGATTTTCCAGTTCGAGTGTTTTTTTAACCAGGTCAATTTTCGACTTATACAGTGCATAATACAGCCGTCCCCCTAACAGGATGAAGATGAAGAGAACAGCGATACCGGAAACCAGCATGTAGACTCGTTTTTTTGTGGTAGCCAGCTCCAGTTGGGTGAGTTTATGATTTCTGTCGGCGAGGATAATCATTGATTGAGCCACATGCTCGGAGATCCGGATTGAGTCGGACGTGTTATTATATTTAACTGCGAAATCCAGGGCCAGATCGCAGCTGTCGATATGATAATAAACATGGGAGAGCAGCCGGTAAGTTTCTGGGATGAACCGAAATTGGCAAATGCACATCGTGTCGGTAGGCAGCAACGATTTCAGTTGGACAGCAGCTTCCTCGTAAAGTTCTTTCTTTATCAGCCGTTGGGCATTTACGAAAGTAAACTCATGCCAAACGTCGGCGAAAACATCCGAGGTGTTATAGGTGTTGATGTCAGCAATCAGGCTGTCAGCTTTAAGCAGATTCCCTGCCAGCAGATAAGTTTCTGCAAGTTTTATTTTTATATAGGCAATAGTGTTATTGCGGTATTCGGTATACAGGTGCTGTTCGGCCATGGTCAGCGATCGGTTGAACCAGGTTTGTGCTTCGGAAATATTACCTGATTTCAATGCCATTTGACCCAGGTTGTTCATCAGTACATATGGTCGGTAAAAATTAAAATTTTCAGAGTTGTAATATTCGTCCAGAATAGATGAATAAACTTCCCGGGCATGCCCGAAAAGTCCAGCCTGATAATAAATATCGCCCAGCAGGTTTAAAATGTTGTTATAACCCTCCCCATGATGCAGAGGCGTCATGTCGCGGTAATTAAGGATATGTATCATGGCCGTATCGAATTGTCGGCGGGCAATGTAATATTGTCCCCGGCAATATTCTACCTGACACATGTCGTCGATGCGTCGGTTTTTCTCTGCTAACCGGTATGCCTCATTAAAATATTGGGTGTGGTGATTGCTCAGGTTCATCACCTGAAATAGCAGCGATTGTATATGTGCCACCTCGTTTTGTTGCTTTGTGAGTGCAAAAACAGAGTCGCCTAAACGCTTTTTTGTCGCGAAATCGGGGAGATTGTTGATCGAATCATACAGCTTTCTTATGTTCTCAACCATAAGTTCGTCGTTTTTTCCTGCAACAGGCTCCGATACCTGGTTCTGTGCATAACTTGCTAATAAAAAAACAACTAATACAAGGGTTGCGCACCATTTGAGCGTTGTTACGGGAGAAAAGAAACCTCTATTCACATGAAAAGTTGTTAAGATTTACCAATCTTAGCAAAGATACAAACCCTGAGCACATACATAGTAAAAAAAAATCCGAATTTTACATAACAACCAGGGAAATGTAGTGCATTGCCAGCTTTTCGGGTAAGGTATACCACAGAAACCTTGTTGAAATACTAAAGCCGACATAAAAATGCCATCCATCATGAAAAAATTAATGTTAGTATCTGCCGCACTTTTACTTTTCTCGTTATATGCTTTTACACAAAGTGTAGGCATTAATCAAAGTGGTGCCGCTCCCGATGCTTCCGCCATGCTCGATGTGAATTCCACAAGCAAAGGCTTTTTAATTCCCCGTATGACCAGAACCCAGCGCAGTGCCATAACTTCTCCTGCTGAAGGTTTGATGATTTATCAAACATCCTCGCCATCTGGATTCTATATCTATAACGGAACCAATTGGGAGGCCATTGGTGCAGGTGATTATCACGTGTGGGGGAGCAATCTTTTCATAGGGGAAAAAGCAGGCGATGCGGATGAAGGACGTTATGGCAATACAGGCGTGGGTACAGAGGCACTGTATGCAAACGAAACCGGATTTGGAAACACCGCTATTGGATGGAAAGCACTTGGTTCAACAACAAATCGCAATGGAAATACAGCCATCGGTGATGGTGCCAATGATGAAATGACAGCCTACTCGGGAACCATCGCAATCGGTTTTTTTACCAGAACCAATGGCGACAATGCCATAGCTATCGGAAATAATGCAGTAATAAATTACCATAATTACAATGATGCTTCCAATTCCATCTCCATAGGAAACAATGCAGTTGTCGATTACGCGTATTCTATTGGTATTGGTCCGGGTGTAGCTATTGATGGATCCAATTCAATAGCCATTGGATATGATTCAGAGGTGGTTGATGATGATGCCATAGCTCTTGGTAACAATGCAGATATCAATGGCCAATATTCTATAGCGATTGGTTCTGATGCCAATATTTACAATGCAGCCAACAATTCAATTGCCATTGGTTATTCAACGGAAATTAATGGAGGAGATAATTCTATTGTGATAGGAAATGATGTGTCTACATCCAACAGCAATGAAATTATCCTGGGAAATGCGAGTAATGATAAACTTATTTGTTGGGCTGTATTTAACGAATTATCTGGTGTATCAGCCCCTCTCAGTATTAATACTACTACCGGACAAATAGGAATTGATGTCTC
>DJVY01000149.1 GCA_002440885.1 Bacteroidales bacterium UBA6244 | reverse complement strand
CTGCCATGGAGACCTTGACTTCGGCCGAAATAATTGCAGATACGGCCAACAAATACCATCGTTTTTATCAGGCTGAAATAGCAATTTCCGGAAAACACCTCTATTCAGGAAAGGGCTGGATTGATTATATTGACCGGTTTGGGGCGAAACAACCCGTTTATATGAGTCAAATTGGGGTTAATGCAGCGGGTACAACCATCGCGAAGGGGCAAACCATGCCGGATGAAATATTTTTCCTTAGTCCTGAATACTTGTACCAGGGGGCTATTGATCTGATAGCTTCCTATCCGCACTTATACTTCAATGGCGGCTACAGGCTGAATCAGGAATGTACGCTAAACTACAACGATTGGGTAGCTGTTTCGCAATCGCTCAATCCGGATGACCTCAGTTTTAATATTGCCGACAGCACTTTCGATTTGGAAAACCGACGGGTATATTTTGGCCTGGCCTACGACGACAACTACCGCAAATATTACCCCATGGTAATGCAGCCCTTACGCACTGTTGACGATAGATTATTGCTCAACGCCACGGGAGCACTTACCTTCGATACGGTCGGAAAACAATACAAGGCGTTTTCACAGACCAAGGGGAACCATAAGGAAATGATTCTGGGTATCGAACGATGTGTGCTTTCAGGAAAGGGAGATCTGAATCTGGAAACCGATTTCGGGTTGGTTTCCGCCACCTACACAGGCCATGTCGATCATTTAATTGTGGTCGACTCAACACAGATGAGCCTCATTATGGCATTGAATTTTTTCTTTGATGACAAACTCCTGGATATGATGACCGACAGCTTAAGACTGTCATATAACGAGGGAGTTACCGACACGAAAGGGAGATTTAGTCTCTTTCTCAAAAATCATCTTCCTGCTGACATCAAAGCAGATGAAGTGATGAGTGAGTTGTCGCTTTACGGTCAGATACGTAAGCTGCCGGAGTTGTTAAAACAATCGCTTATTTTAACAGATCTAAACCTGTATTGGGACAGTTATACGCGCTCGTACTATTCCACCGGAAGATTAGGGCTGGGCTATTTGGGTGGAAATACCATTAACAAATACCTTGATGGTTACCTCCAAATAGAACCGGGGACAGGTGGAAGTGGATTTAGCCTCTATTTGAAAGCTTCGGAAAACCAGTGGTACTTTTTCTCCTATAAAATGGGTATCATGCAAGCACTCAGCTCTGATCAAAAGTTTAACGAGAGGTTGGAGACGTTAAAACCTGAGAAAAGGATACTAAATGCCAACAGTGAGACCGATTATTACGAGTTTGTGATTTCGACAAAACGCAAAGTGGTTGATTTTCTCAGAGAAATGGAATCAAGATAGCCAGAATTGTATGATCATCAATTTATTATTTCTGGTATAAATAATAAAAAAAAGTTTTTCGCACTTTGAATATTCACGTTTCGGATTTTTTTTTACTTTTACTCACTTTGATAAAGATTAAAATAACAGTAAAAACCAATTATAATGAAGTTTATAATATCTAGTACGACGTTACTTCGCGGCCTTCAAAAAATTAGTGGAGTGTTAACCACCAACAACACCTTGCCCATTTTGGAGGATTTTTTGTTTGAATTAGGCCATGATAGTCTCACCATTACAGCCTCTGACCTGGAAACAACCATCAGTGTTGTTGTTAAACCTGATATGTCGGAAAGCACTGGCGTAATTGCCATTCCTGCAAAAATGCTGCTGGATATCATGAAAACCTTTTCGGATATCCCGGTAACAATAACTGTGCAAGGAACCAATATTGAAATTTTTGCAGGCGAAGGTAAGTATAAACTAATTGGCCACGAGAGCGATGAGTTTCCACAGAAACCGGTGCTCGAGAACACCAAAAGCCTTTCTCTGAACGGCTCACTTTTGGTAAACGCCTTTAACAAAACGCTTTTTGCTACCGGAAACGATGAATTACGTCCGGTTATGGCCGGTGTGTTTTGCGAGGTAAGTGAAACCAGCCTTACTTTTGTGGCCACCGATGCCCACAAATTGGTAAGGTACAGAAGAAACGATGTGGCATCCGAGGAATATTCATCTATCATCTTACCGAAAAAACCGCTTAACCACCTGAAAAATATCCTGCCGGATGATGAAGGTGTAGATGTCCTCATGGAATTTAACGACACCAATGCGGTTGTTAAGTTTGGTGATATTTCAATGATTTGCAGACTTATCGAAGGACGTTACCCCAATTATGAAGCGGTAATTCCCGCGCAAAATCCCTATCGGCTTACCGTCGACAGAAAAAACCTGTTGACGGCCATCCGCAGGGTCTCCATTTTTGGAAGTAAGTCGACACATCAGGTGCGTTTTAAGCTCTCAGGAAAGGAATTGGTGCTTACCGCTGAAGACATCGATTTCGCCAGCGAAGCCAAAGAAAGACTGACCTGTAGCTACGAAGGTGACGATATGGAGATCGGGTTCAACTCAAGGTTTATGCTCGAGATGCTGTCTAACCTCGAACCTGAAACAGTGATAATTGAAATGTCAGCACCTAACCGGGCCGGCATTATTCTCACCGAGCGTGAAGAGGGAGATCCTGAAGATATTTTGATGCTCATTATGCCGGTAATGATTACCCAGTAATGTTTTAGAAGTCAATGTTTAAGCGGCAACCAAATAGTTGGAAGCCGCTTTTTTTTAACACAACTTTTCCTTTATGATTGATTTTGATAAGGTTGTTGACCGCGAAAATACCTCTTGTGTAAAGTACGACTTACGCCAAAAAATATTTGACAGGCCTGATGTGATCCCCATGTGGGTTGCCGACATGGATTTTCCCACTCCCGACTTCATCAGGAAGGCTGTGTTACAACGCGCCGAAAATCCAATTTATGGCTATTCGTTTCGACCGGAATCCTACGTCGATAGCATTCAAAACTGGCTCTTACGCCGACATGGATGGTCAACAGAAAGTGATTGGTTTGTTTTTAGTCCGGGTATCGTTCCTGCGGTTAATTTTGCCATACTTTCGCTTACTAACCCCGGAGATGGGGTTATCATTCAGCCTCCCGTGTATTTTCCGTTCTTTAACGCCGTAAATGATCATGGCAGGAAATTGCTAACCAATCAGTTGGTCCTCAAAAACAACCAATATCAAATTGACTTTGATGATTTTGAACGCAAGGCGAAACAGGCCAGACTGTTTATTTTCTCTAGTCCCCACAACCCGGTAGGCAGGGTCTGGCAACCCGATGAATTGCAGAAATTGGGCGAAATCTGTGTGCGCAACAATGTTATAATCCTGTCAGATGAGATTCACAACGATTTAATCCTGCCAGGAAATCGGCACACTGTGATGGCTTCCGTTTCTTCTGAAATAGCCAGGATAACACTCACCTGCATTGCTCCCAGTAAAACGTTTAATATCGCTGGGCTGGCCACTTCGTCAGTGATAATAAGCAACCCTGATCTTAGGAAAAAGTACGCGTCTTTCATCGACTCAATACATCTGACAGGAGGGAATATTTTCGGTTCTGTTGCCTCGATCGCAGGATACTCGCATGGCGATTCATGGGTTGATGCGCTTATGGTTTACATTGAAGAAAACCTAAGCATTTTATCCCATGCTCTCGACAATTCAATCATTAAGGTGATAAAACCTGAAGCAACCTACATGGCCTGGCTTGATTTCAGAGCATCGGGATTGTCGGATGACGAAATTAAGCACAAGCTAATTTTTGAGGCTGGTCTGGGGCTAAGTCATGGCCCGACGTTTGGCGAGGGGGGCGAAGGGTTTCAGCGGATTAACTTAGCAACGACATCGGGCATTGTGAAAGTGGCTGCTGCAAGACTGAAAGAGATTTTCTGATTTTGTAACCTTTTCTAGTGCCGCATCGTAAGAAGTCCAAGGATAAGGAGAATGAAAAATACTAATGTAATAAGGATTTGGGCATTTGCTCTTTTTTTGCTGGGATCCTCAGTAACTCAGGCACAGTACTATTACATGGTTAGAG
>DJVY01000086.1 GCA_002440885.1 Bacteroidales bacterium UBA6244 | reverse complement strand
CAATTCGTGCGTTTTTTTTATTCAACGTTAAAATATTGGCTAATTTTGCGACATCTATTAAATTAATTATTATTAAATCTAAATAAGAATTGAAATGGCTATCGCAAAGCAACAAGTGATTGATTCCTTGAAGCAGGTTATTTTCTTCGCCAAGCAGAACAACATTGTCGATCTGAATATGGTAGATGACTTGGTAGTTGGAGAAAAAGAAATCAGCCTGACGGTAATTTTTCCGAAAATGGAAGACCCGTCGGTGAACATTGTTTATAACTCGGTGGTTAAGACACTAAAAGACGCTTTTGGCTCAGACATGACCATTAACGTTAAGCCCGTAGCAGAAAAAGACCGCGGACTAGGCCCGCTCTCAGGCGTAAAGAACATCATTGCCGTTATTGCCGGAAAAGGAGGTGTCGGCAAATCAACTGTAGCCGCCAACCTGGCCGTATCGCTTGCCAGAGAAGGATATTCTGTTGGCATTCTGGATGCCGACATCATGGGACCTTCAGTGCCCATACTATTTGGCGTGGAAGGCGAGCAACCCGGTGTGATTGAAAGATCAGGAAAAACCTACATGGTTCCTCTTGAGAAGTTCGGCGTAAGAATCCTGTCATTGGGGTTTTTCGTGCAACCCAATCAGGCCTTGATGTGGCGTGGATCGATGATAAATAACGCCTTCAATCAGCTGATGAAAGATGCTGAATGGGGGAATCTTGATTTTTTGGTCATCGACATGCCTCCAGGCACAGGCGACATTCAACTCACTCTTGGTCAATCGTATAATGTAAGGGGAACGGTTTTGGTAACCACACCGCAACGCGTGGCCACAGCCGATGTCCGTAGAGCTGCCATCATGTGTCGTCAGGATAAGCTGACCATTCCCCTTTTGGGCATTGTCGAAAACATGTCTTATTTTATCCCCGAAGACGCACCGGATAAAAAATACTCCATTTTCGGACAAGGACAAACCGAGCTGCTAGCCGAAGAACTGGGAATTCCAATATTGGCAAAAATCCCCATCGTTGGTAAAATTGCCGAATCCGGCGACAATGGAAATCCTATCGCCCTGGATCTCACCTCGCCCGTTGCCCAAACATTCAGAACACTCGTCCAAAATCTTAAACAAGAACTTGAAAAAGAATAACTTATTAAAATTCATCTATCATGACGTACAGTAAAGAGGAAATGAATCAGAAAGTAATTAATGTGCTCGACCAGGTTCGCCCGTACCTGCAAGCCGATGGTGGAGACATAAACTTTGTGGAATTAACAGATGATCTGGTTGTAAATGTTGAATTAACAGGGGCTTGTGGCACTTGTGCATTCAGCACTATGACCCTGAAAAATGGTGTAGAAGCTACGCTCAAGAAAATTATTCCCGAAATAAAAGAAGTAGTAGCTGTTAATTTGTAATACAGTATAATATCAAAATGCCCGTTGTGACGAGGATTATGACAGATACTTCGCCACGATGGGCATTCTGCGTCCCATACCGAACGCTTTTGGAGTAACCCTCAATATGGGAGGAGTTTGATAGCGTTTGTATTCGTTGGTATTAACCAGTTTCAGGATGCGGGCAACCAGCTGGCTGTCGAAACCCAAAGCCACAATTTCTTTCGGCCCTTTTCGCTCCTCAATATACAAATACAAAATCTCATCCAGAACAGCATAATCAGGTAATGAATCAGAGTCTTTCTGATCGGGTCGCAATTCGGCCGAAGGAGGTTTAACAATGGTATTCTCCGGAATAATTTCACCATTTTTATTGATGTAACGCGCCAATTCAAACACCTTGGTCTTGTAAACGTCACCAATAACCGACAATCCACCGTTCATGTCGCCATACAAAGTACCATAACCCACGGCAGCTTCACTTTTGTTGCTGGTATTAAGGAGGATATACCCAAATTTATTGGAAAAAGCCATGAGCAACACGCCACGAAGTCGTGCCTGGATGTTTTCTTCTGTCACATTAAAAGGCATCCCTTTAAAATAAGGTGCCAAGCTGTGTTCCACGGCGTTGAAACCCTCCTCAATTGAAACAACATGATAAGGCATTCCAAGGTTCAAAGCCAGCTTTTCGGCATCGCCTAACGAATGATCACTTGAATACCGTGAGGGCAAAAGCAAATTATAAACATTTTCAGCACCCAGAGCCCGCGCAGCCAGCACAGCGGTAACTGCCGAATCGATTCCTCCCGACAAACCCAGAATGGCTTTTTCAAACCCCAGTTTACCAAAGTAATTTCTAATCCCCATCACCAATGCATCATGAATCAAAGCTATTTCATCCGAATAAGAATCCTGTATATTCGGTGACATCTCAGCAAGCTCACCAATATCCACGATCCTGAAATCCTCTTCAAAATAATTCAGCTCATGCTTTAAAATGCCTTGTGAATCAAAAACCAGCGAACCTCCATCAAACAGCAATTCAGTCTGAGCCCCCACATGATTCACGTAAACAAGCGGCAAATGGTAATTCATGGCATTCCGGCGCAGGACATCCTTACGCACCTCTCGTTGTCGGTAGTTGAAAGGAGAGGCGGCAATATTTATCATCAAATCAGGATTTTGTCGCATCAATTCGTCCATTGGGTTGGCTACATACAAGGGATTGTCCTGTACATTCCACAAATCCTCACAAATAGTCACGGCCAATCGCTTGCCCTTATAATGAACCACCTCAAAAGAAGTGTTTGGTTCAAAATAACGGTACTCATCAAAAATATCGTAGTTAGGCAACAAAGTTTTATGAATGAATTGTTTGATTTCTCCATCCGCGATAAAAGCCGCTGTATTAAAAAGTGGTTTCCCTTTTGGGGCCTCATTATAAGTTGGCAAGCCAATTATAGCAGCAATGCCTGTGCACTCAGGTGCGATTTCAGCAAGAGCCTGATGACACTGCTGTATAAAATCACGGAATTCGAGAAAATCGCGCGGAGGATAACCCGAAACTGCCAGCTCAGCAAAAACAATCAGATCAGCTTGTTTATGGCGGGCTTCTTGGATTGAACGGATAATTTTCTCCTTGTTAGCAGAAAAATTTCCTATATGATAATTTAATTGTGCCAGTGCAATTCTCAAGATATCAATATTTTAAAGAAACAAATTAAAAAATAATGGCCAGATTCAGTTCCAGATAACTATTTCGGGCTGAGTTTTTTTCTGTCGGGTTGGCCGCGTTATCGCCTTTCAAAACACTCAAAAAGGCATTGTCGTATTTCAACCCTGTGCGTAAGTAGGTATCACCGTTAATCGGGATTTCAACACCTGCGCCCAGTATCAGCGATTCTCTGGTTAGGCGGGTATCACCGGTGACGTCATGGGTTCTTTCTGAAATAACATCACTGTTATCCGGCAAAAACGAATCATCGCCTTTTGCCGACAACCTGAAAGCAATGCCCACTCCTATTTGGCCGAAATACCGAATCCCGTTGATCTCATTCGTTTTCATGGTGAGCACAGCGGGTAGCTCAATATACCGCATGCGGTACTTACGCGTCATGATGCCAGGCGTAAGTTCGGTTGACAAATTGGGGATTTGCTCATCCGGATACTCAAGTTTTCCATTCAGGAAAACCATATCAAAACCGGTGGTAAAGGCATAATTCTCCATGATAAAAAAGTCGGCCACAAAGCCCCACGAAGCTCCGGCAGCAACGCCTTTGTTCACATAATTTACTTCGCTGCTGCCAAACCAGCCTAAATTACCTCCGGCTCTAAAACCAAATTGAAAAGGTTTATGCTGGGCATTACCTGCCAGCGTTGTAAAAAGCATTATCCAGAGTAGTATCTTTTTCATGTTCGAGAAGTTTATACAAAGATAGAGATTCAAATAAAATTTTGCCGTTAATTAAAAATATTATTTACCTTTGACTTATAAACAATAAAATACTAGACCATGAAAAAACTGACTTTATTAATGCTTTTGTTATTCGTCTCAGGGATGATGTTTGCCCAGTTTCACATTGGACCTCAAATAGGTTACACGTCCTCAAAACTAACAACAAATACCAGTGACATTAAATCC
>DJVY01000220.1 GCA_002440885.1 Bacteroidales bacterium UBA6244 | reverse complement strand
CTAAATGCCGGAAACCCTGATCAGAATTCCATGATTTGAGGCAAATAAGGCCATCAAATCAGCAGCAAAATTCAACAAAACACAAGCAAGAAACAACCCTTAGCTTCATTAAGTGCATAATCCCGCATTCGCGGGACTTTCCCGCGGCCCGGCGGATGTAGTTCAATCCCGCAAATGCGGGACTGGGCGCTGCGCGCCGCTCAGAGTCCTATTTATTGCCAGTAGTGTTTTATTATTGATTAAATGTCAAATGATAATTGCAAATTTCCACCGAGTCCTTCTTTTATTATTCTCATAAGAGTTGAAAGTCTAATGTCACTCGCATCGTTTTCTATTCTAGAGATGTAGTTCTTTGTTGTCCCAACTTTGTCTGCAAGTTCTTGTTGAGTTAATTGTTTCCTCTTACGAGCCTCTTGAATTAAAACACCAATTCTAAAAGTTTCAAATTCCTCCTCGAACTTACCACGACTTTCTGTGCCTAAAGTCCCATAATTTTCGTCAAGATGAGAGTCAAAAGATGTAATATTTTTATTTGTTTTCATAGTATTCCTTTTTTAGTTTTTCTGCGCGTTTAATTTCATTTTTAGGTGTCTTCTGGGTTTTCTTCTGAAATCCAGATAAAAGGATGATTAGGTTCCCATTATCAAAGAAGCAGAAGATTCTAAATATTCCATTTTCTGCTGAAACTCTAATCTCCTAAAGTCCATCTGTATTAGAAAGTCGTTTTAAAAATTTGTCTGGAATAATTCTCATTGTTCTAATGAGAAGGATAGTCCAGTCAATCTTTTTTCTGACAACGATAGTCTGCTTTTTGTAGAATTCCGTAAAATGATTTTTATAGATTCCTACGTCTCTTATAATTTCATTCAAAAGGCCAAGTCTTTATTTTCTTTGCAAAGTTACCTGTTTGGATAACATTTTCCAAGTTTTCAATAAGATTTTATTTTGAACACGGTTTTTTTAACATTCAGGTAAGCTATGCCCTGATGTCATCAATTTCAACAAAAAGTATGGCTAAATGCCGGGAACCCTGATCAGACTGCAATGATTTGAGGCAAATAAGGCCATCAAATCATCAGCAAAATTCTATAAAACACAAGCAAGAAACAACCCTTAGCTTCATTAAGTGCATAATCCCGCATTCGCGGGACTGGGCGCTGCGCGCCGCTCAGAGTCCTTTTTATTATCGTTTCGTTGTTTATTCCAATTTCTTTTTGTTTTCAATATAAATGTCGTCAGAAATTTTTTTCAACGCTCTCATAAAATCTTGTCCGTCAAGTGATTTTAATTGAACCTGAACAATCTCTCTTAACTGTCTATAGCGTTCATGTTTATCTATCTGATTACGAATGAGAATTGAATTAATATTCTCAAGGTTTGATAAAACAACAAGCTCATTTATACTTGCAAAATCACGAATATTCAATCCCTTTTTGGCTTTATCTGTGTTTGCATCTCGCCAATCCTTCGCGGTGCAATTGAATAATGCAACATTCAACAAATCAGCCTCCTCCGCATAAATCAACCACTCTTTATCTTTATCGTAATTTTTTTCAGGTAGAATGCAATCCCTTACTGCATCAGTATGAATCAGATAGTTTGTTTTGGTCAAAATCCGTTTAACATTCCATTCAAGATTATATTGATTACTCTCGATTTCCTTTAGTCGTTGATATTCCTTTATCAACAAGAGTTTAAACATTGGACTAATCCACGAACCAAACTCAAATGCTAAATCTTTGTGGGCATATGTCCCTCCGTATCTGCCGGATTTAGAAATCAACCCAATTGCATTAGTAGCTTCAATCCACTTTTTCGGTGTCAAATTGAAACTGTTTAATCCGGCTTGTTTTCTAAAGGTGTCGAATTCGACATGTTTAAAATTTGGGTTATTCAAAGTCTCCCATAATCCAATGAATTCGACTGTATTGCGATTTCTCATCCAATTGCGAATATGGTCTGTACCTTCTTCATCTCTTACCATATCTGTCAGGCAGATATAGTCTTGTTCATCTTGTTTAACTATTGAAATAAGCTTATTTTCAACTTCTATCTGGGTTTTATTTGTCATATTGTCTAATCGCATTACAATTTCTACAAATATACAATTCAAATCCAATTTATCATGTTGGCACTACGGCTCTTACAATGAACGGCAACTATATGCTATCCTCAACACCATTACACTTATTTCCGCTTTGCGGGTATCCCAACATCATGCTGTTAACTAACATTATCAAGGCGTTGTGTTTTGTGTCCATGGCGGTATGATTAAGTTTATTGTGTTTAGCATGACACAAATGTATGATATTTTTCATTACTTCCTACTTGATGGGTTAAGAATTTACTGCGTCGCCCGGACTGGCTATTTTCCACAGGTTCAGGTTACATGCCAGGTAGAGCCAATGGGTGCTAATGCTTTTTTTTGACGCTGTATTTTCTGGGTTGAAACGCAAACCGGTTTTTTTGTTTGTGCTGCTGTGGGGTTTATTATTGGTGCAGGGCATGGGTGTGCTCTATCCGTTTTTATAAACGACTATAAACGAATGTAAACGACTAGAAAAACGGATGTTTTCGCTAAGTTTCATTTATAAAGTACATTGTTTGTATTTTATTAAAAGTATTTTGTACTTTTATCCCGAAATTTTAAAGAAATGCCTCATCATCAATACATCAACCAGGAAAAACATCTTTTAGCCGTTGATTGCGTGACCTTTGGCTACGAGGATGGCCTGCTGAAGCTGCTGCTTTTCAAGCGGGAGTTAACTCCGGAAAAGGGAAAGTGGTCGTTGGTGGGCGGATGGGTTGAGACGCACGAGACGGTAGAAGAAGCCGCAGCGCGTGTGCTACGAAAAATCACCGGACTTCAGCATATTATTCAGGAACAGGTGGCTGTTTTTTCCGATCCTGCCCGCGACACAGGCGACAGGGTAGTGAGTGTGGCTTTTTATGCCCTCATCGATGTGAAGCGCCACAACAAAGAACTGCTCGATGAGCATGGCGCTTCCTGGTTTGCAGTCAGCGAAAGGCCTCCATTAATCTTCGATCACAGCCGGATGGTAGCGGCAGCCTGGCACAAACTCCGCGAAAAGGCCAGCTACACGCTTGTCGGGCGCGGTTTGTTACCCGAATTTTTTACCCTTACCAGCTTAAGGCAATTGTATAACTCCATTTTCGTTCAGGAATTCGATCCGGGCAATTTCCGTAAAAAAGTACTTGCCCTGAATGCCTTACAGCGTCTCGAAACAAAAGATTTTTCCGAATCAAAAAAAGGAGCATACTATTACCGCTTCCGCGATGAGGAAGAGGAAGTTGCGTCTGCTGAAATCAGAAATCCAATCTTATACCGAATCGGAGTAGCTTTACAAAAACAGGAAAACCTAATTCTCTCGGTATTAACTGCTTCTTGCATGATATGTTTACAAAATTCGTAAAAGGCAATATAAAACCGCACAAATGAAAACCACCTACACTATCCTCATCTTGCTTATCAGCATGCACCTTTACGCGCAGGACTACCTGCTGGGTGTCGATTTGAGTTATGCCAACGAAATGAACGACTGTGGCGCAACCTACACTGAAAACGGGATTTCGAAAGAGGTCTTTCAGCTGTTTGCCGATCACGGCAGTCAGGTCGTGAGAATCAGGTTGTGGCACTCCCCCGACTCAACGAATTACAGCACCTATGAAGATGTTAAACGGAGCATAGAGCGGGCAAAAAATGCCGGGATGAAAGTCCTGCTCGACTTTCACTACTCCGACACCTGGGCCGATCCCTCGAAACAAACCCGGCCACAAGCGTGGAGTGGCATCAGCAATTTGCAAATCCTCAGCGACTCTGTTTACAACTACACTCACATGGTACTTAGCGGTTTAGCCGACGAAAACCTGCTGCCTGAATATGTGCAGATTGGGAACGAGACCAATGGCAACATCATGGTAGAACAGGGCGACCCGCTTTATCCTCTCGACTGGCCACGAAATATTCAACTTTTCAACGCGGGCATCCGGGCTGTAAAAGACGTAAACAACGCCATCCAGACGGTTATTCATATTGCCGATCCTGCACAGGCGGTCTGGTGGTTTCAGGATGCCGCAGCCAATCTGTTCACCGGTTTCGACATCATTGGATTATCCTATTACCCTGAATGGCATCCTGTTAACATCCAACAGGTTGGCGAAATTATTTCCGGCATGAAGTCGGATTACAACAAACCTGTTTGGATTGTAGAAACGGGCTATCCCTGGACGCTCGGGAACAATGGCGACGCCGGAAACATTCTGGGCGAGGCTTCTCTCCTGCCCGGCTATGCCAATCCGCCCACCATCAACAGCCAGAAAAACTTCTTAATAAACCTGACTTATGAAGTGATTTCAAACGGTGGATTCGGGGTAATATACTGGGAGCCAGCCTGGGTAACCACCTCCTGCGCCACCCTTTGGGGAATTGGATCGCATTACGAAAATGCCACCTTTTTCAACTTTGAAAACCAATTGCATGAAGGCATCGGATTTCTGGCGTACGACTATGCGCAGCCTCCTTCCACTACCGCTCAGGTCAGCTTTTATGTCGACATGACCGGCATCGACCATCCCGACGGGGTTTTTGTAACCGGAGATTTTACAGGTGAAAACTGGCAGTTCATGCCCATGAGTCCGGTAGGAAACAACATCTACCGATACAACACCGCGATGCAAAAAGGAAGCGAAGGAGCGTACATCTTCACAAAAAAAGCCGATTGGGATATGGCGCAATACCATGAACAAGTGCCTGCCGAATGTGCTCCGTTTTGGGGAACACACCGCAAATACAGCGTCACCGATGATCAGGAAAGTTATGCCTACGTGTGGAGCAGCTGCCATACCTTGCAATTGGGCTTGCCGGAAAACAGTCAATCCACAAAAATGATTTCGGCCTACCCCAACCCTTTTAAAGACAGCCTGAGTCTGTTATCGGGGAGCACAGGAAAAACCCGGTTTCGGGTTCTGACAACGGATGGCCGGATTGTTGGCGTTTCGGACGAAACCATGACCACCTTAAACACCCATACGTGGGAATCTGGAATTTATACCGTACAATTACTTAACCACCACGGAGCCGTTCTGGATAACCTGCTGGTGATAAAAATCGATTAAGGTCATGAAAATCAGTGCTACACTTCTTCCTATTTTTCTCTTGTTGACACTCCTCTCCGCATGTGATCAACAAAAGGATGCGATCATGCGTCAGGAGCAGGAACTAACTTCCGGATGGCGATTCTCGAAAGACACCGACGACGAAAAAATAGCTGAGGCGGGTTATGATGACTCAGCCTTTCAGGAGGTAACCCTTCCGCATACTGCACACATTGAACCATTGGTGGTAAACAACCAGTGGCAGGGGCTTTGCTGGTACCGCAAAAACCTCGCATTCAGCCAGCAACAGAGATCGCAAAAGCATTTTCTTTATTTCGAGGGAGCTATGCAACAGGCCTCCGTGTACTTTAACGGGACACTGGTTAGCGAACACGCGGGTGGCTATCTGCCATTTATTGTCGACATTACGGACTTAATAAATTTTGAAAAAACGAACTTGCTGGCCGTAAAACTGGTTAACACCAACGACTCCCTTATTCCGCCGGGCAAGCCTCTTCAAACGCTTGATTTCAACATGTATGGCGGAATTTATCGTCCTGTCCGACTCATTTCAACCCCACAGGTTTACCTCACAAACCCGATGCAAACCACAAACAAGGAGGGTGCAGGAGGAGTTTCTGTCCGGTTTGACTCCCTTTCGCCACAACTATGCCAAATGACAGTTTCGGCTCATGTAGCGAATGAGCACAGCGAGGCCCGAACCCTCGAAATTGAACAAACCCTTCGCGATGCCACAGGACATGTTGTGGCCGCTGCTTTATCAGACCCTACCGTGTTGCCGGCAAATCAGTTTTTCGATTCGCAAGTCAAGCTAACCATTGATTCACCCGAATTGTGGTCACCTGAACACCCGTATTTGTATCACCTCGTTACGAAAGTATATGATGCGGGCCAACTCACCGACAGCCTCACCACAAACGTGGGGATCAGAGAATTACAACTGACAGCAGAGGGTTTTTACCTGAACGGCGAAAAAACCTTTCTGCGTGGTACAAACCGACATCAGGAATATCCCTACCTGGGTTATGCGTTGTCGGACGAAGCCCACTGGCGTGATGCCGTAAAAATTAAGGAAGCCGGATTCGATATGGTACGGCTTTCGCATTACCCTCACTCTGAATCGTTTATGGACGCCTGTGATGCCCTGGGGCTGATTACCATGAACTGTATCCCGGGCTGGCAATACAATGGGAATGAAATATTTAAAGAAAACGTACTGGCAAACACCCGCGATTTGATTCGCCGCGACAGAAACTACCCTTCTGTCTTTTTCTGGGAATTGTCGCTGAACGAGTCAGGCATGGAGCCCGAATTTATGGACAGGATTTTAGCCGAAAAAGAAAAGGAATTTGGCGATCAGCAGGCCATAACTTGTGCATGGATCGATTATCCGGGTTACGATTTATTCATTCCTGCCCGGCAACACGGCACGCCTCCTGATTACTGGAACGATTATAAATCAGGAATGCGGCCTGTTTTTATCGCCGAATACGGCGACTGGGAGTATTACGCACAGAATGCAGGATTTAACCAAACTGCCTTTTCTGATCTGAAGGAGGACGAACGGACGAGCAGGCAATTTCGCGGGTCAGGCGAAAAAAGACTGTTACAACAAGCGCTGAACTTCCAGGAAGCAGCCAACTCAAACCGTAAGGGAAAAACTACCATAGGCCATGCCAATTGGCTTATGTTCGATTACAACCGCGGCTACAGCAACGACATCGAGTCATCGGGGATTGCCGACATATATAGAATTCCCAAATTTGCCAGCTACTTCTATCAAAGTCAGCGCGATGCCGGGGTGGGATGCCAGCCTCTGGCACTTTGTGGTCCCATGGTGTTTATCGCCAGCTACTGGTCACCCGAATCGTCAACAGACGTTCACGTGTTTAGCAATTGTGACCAGGTGGAATTGCGTTTAAACGGAAAAACCGTGGCCTTACAATATCCCGACCGCGATGATAACTCGACCCACCTTAAACATCCGCCATTCACCTTTCACCTTAACGCCTTTGAACCCGGTCAGCTAACGGCTTTTGGCTATAGAGACGGAGAAAAAGTGGCCGGCCATTGGGTAAGAACTCCCGAAACACCACAGCAGCTGAAATTATCCATTGATGAGGCAGGCATACCCCTTGCCCCCAACGACATGGTGTTTGTGCGGGCATCCATTATCGACAAAAACGGAACTGTTTGTCCTGTAAACGATGTCATGGTTAATTTTTACCTTGATGGTCCGGGCGAATTGATTGGAGACAATCCGATCAGGAGTGAAGCCGGCATAGCCAGCCTGCTTTTAAAAACAAACCTGATCAGTGGTGAATTGACAATCACAGCGCAAGCCAAAGAGTTAACAAGCGATACCATCGCGATTCAATTTTAACGCAAGAAAAAACATGGTCAACAAGATACGAGAGGCTTTTGAAAGTAAATTTGGAAACGATCCCGTTCTGATAAAAGCTCCGGGCAGAATTAATTTAATTGGCGAGCACACCGACTACAACAACGGGTTTGTACTTCCTGCGGCTGTAGACAAAGCCATTTATTTCGCCATCAAACCAAATGAATTAAACACGTACAGGTTTTTTGCCTTCGATCTCGATGAGGACTACCACACCTCCGTTGACAACATAAAAAAAAGCAACACACACTGGGCCAATTACCTGTTGGGGGCCATAGCTCAGTTTACCGCCGATAACCGCATTGTAGGAGGGTTTGATTGTGTTTTTGGGGGCGATGTTCCCGCCGGAGCAGGCATGTCGTCGAGTGCAGCCATCGAATGTGGGTTGGCCACGGCCATAAATCACATGAATCAGTTTGGTTACAACACCCTGCAACTGGCGTTTATGGCACAAAAAGCAGAACATGACTACGCCGGGGTGCAGTGCGGCATTATGGATCAGTTTGCCTCGCTCCATGGCCGGAAAGATCAGGTAATAAAACTCGATTGCAGGTCGTTGGAGTACACCTGTTTTCCATTTAAAATGAACAAGGTAGCCCTTGTTTTGGTGAATACAGGGGTTAAACACGCGCTGGCAGCTTCAGCCTACAACACCCGACGCAACGAATGCGAACAAGGAGTTGAAGTGATAAAAAAAAACTATCCCGCAACCCGCTCCTTGCGTGACGCCACTGTTAACATGGTGTTGGAACTCAAAGCACAATTCACCGAAGAAGTATTCAAGCGTTGTTTATATATAACAGAAGAAAACGACCGGGTAAACAAGGCCTGCGAAGCCCTCCTGAGAGAGGATTTTACAAGTTTCGGACAACTCATGTATGCATCGCATGAAGGCCTTAGAAACAAGTTTGAAGTGAGTTGCGCCGAGCTGGATCAGCTTGTAGAACTGGCCTCCGGCATCGAAGGTGTTTTGGGAGCACGTATGATGGGCGGAGGTTTTGGTGGTTGCACCATCAATTTGGTTCAAAAAGAATCCCTGTCTGATTTTAAGAAGGAAATTTTAGCCCATTATCAAACCCCCGACCTGCAAACGCCTGAAATTATCGAAGTAGCCATCGGCGAAGGCGTTCATATTATTACGGTTGTAAACGAATAAATCCTGTATCTTTATGCCAATAATATCACCTCAATTTTTTAACAGTTCACACCATGAATCCTTCATTTAGCACGATCGACTACATTATTTTCGGGACGTATGCGGCATTAATTATCGGTGTTGGGTTATATGTTTCACGCACCAGAAAAGGAAAAGAAAAAACGGCCGAGGACTATTTCCTTGCCGGAAAAACACTGCCCTGGTGGGCCATCGGAGCCTCGCTGATTGCCGCCAATATCTCAGCCGAACAGTTTATTGGCATGTCGGGATCGGGCATGGCCGTTGGTTTGGCTATCGCCTCCTACGAGTGGATGGCAGCCATCACCCTGATTATTGTTGGCAAGTACTTCCTTCCTATTTTTATCAGACAGGGGTTGTACACCATCCCGGAGTTTGTTGAAAAACGTTTTAACACATCTTTAAAGACCATTTTAGCTGTTTTCTGGATAGCGCTCTTTGTCTTCATCAACCTGACATCGGTACTGTATCTGGGAGCCAAGGCCCTGGACACGGTTCTCGGCAACGGCGACGGTGAAACCATTCTTCCGTTTATCATCGGATTAGCCTTATTTGCAGCAGCCTATTCAGTTTGGGGCGGACTTTCGGCCGTAGCCTGGACAGATGTCATACAGGTGGTCTTGTTGGTAGTTGGCGGACTGATAACCACATTTATAGCCCTCGAAAATGTAACCCCTGACGGAGGAGCTTATAACGGGCTTATACACATTTATGAGGTGGCCGGCGACAAATTTCAGATGATACTCAGGAAGGACAACCCGGAATTTAAAAACCTGCCGGGCATTGCGGTGCTGATAGGCGGTATGTGGGTGGCCAACCTTTACTACTGGGGCTTTAATCAGTATATTATTCAGCGGGCACTGGCAGCTAAATCGCTCAGAGAAGCCCAGAAAGGAATTGCTTTTGCAGGATTTCTAAAACTAATCGTTCCGCTCATCGTGGTTGTGCCGGGCATCATTGCCTATGTAATGTACACTCAACCGGCCGGAACAGCCGCCATCGATGGGGTAACGGATGTGTTTAACAAAGCAGGAGGTGGCATGGATGTCGACAGGGCTTACCCGTGGTTGATCAGCACCTTTATCCCGGCAGGGCTTAAAGGGCTTGTTGTGGCAGCACTTTCGGCAGCCATTGTCTCGTCACTGGCTTCCATGCTTAACTCCACGGCAACCATCTTTACTATGGACATCTACAAACCCTATATAAACAAAAAAGCCGGCAACAAACAACTGGTGCGCACCGGGCGTATATCTGTTCTGGTTGCATTGGTAGTAGCCACATCCATTGCCAAATCCATGGGCTCAATCCCCCAAATGTTTCAATATATTCAGGAATATACAGGGCTGGTAAGTCCGGGCATACTCGCCGTCTTCCTCATGGGGCTTTTCTGGAAAAAGACCAACGTAAAAGGCGCTATAATCGGTGTGCTGGTTTCTATCCCTGTGGCTTTAGGCTTGAAATTTCTGCCCATCGAAATGCCGTTCTTAGATCAAATGTTATATACCCTGCTTATCACCATGGCAACCATCACAGGGGTATCACTTTCTACGGGTAAAGGAGATGACGATCCAAAAGCCATTCCGCTGTTTCGCGAAACATTTATTACAGATAAAATGTTTAACATCAGCGCCTACATCATGCTATTGATCGTGGTAGTGCTTTATGTGGTTTTTTGGTAAACTCACTCCAAAGCTCATCAGTGAGAATTGACATCATTGTTTTACAGACACATACATCATGAATTATCGTGTTTACACCTTACAAAACAACCATGGTGTCCGTGTTGAGTTTATCAGCAAGGGAGGCCGTATAGTGGGAATAAAGATACCCTACCGGAACAAATTAATCGACATCGTTACTGGGTATGACACACCGGAAGAAAGCGTGGCGGGCGATGCCTACATGGGTGCAATTTGTGGCAGGTATGCCAACAGAATCAACAAAGGGAGTCTGGTTCTGGACGGAAAACACGTTCAACTGAACCAAAACAATGGCTTTAACCACCTGCATGGCGGAATAAATGGCTTCCATGTTAAAAACTGGGAAGTAAGCCAAACGGCGCTAGACGGATTTTCACAAGCCTTTTTGCTGAAGCTGACAAGCCCCGACGGCGACGAAAAATATCCCGGTAATCTTACAGTGCAAGTGGTTTATGCTTTAAACGAAAAAAATGAGTTCCTGATTGATTTCAAAGCCGTTACTGATACAACAACCACCGTTAACCTCACAAGCCATCCGTATTTTAACCTCAAGGGAGCAGGCCATCACGTGCTGGATCACTTGTTGCAAATAAATGCCGGATATTTTACTCCTGTAGATGAAACCATGATTCCTACAGGGGAAATCAAACCGGTGGAAAATTCAGGCATGGATTTTAGAAGCCCTGTTCGCATTGGAGATAAGGTTTTTGACCATGATCCACAGATAAAGCTGGCCGGCGGACTCGATCACAATTGGGTAATAAACAGAAAATCAAAAGAGTTGGTGATGGCGGCGAAATTAACGGAACCTGAGTCGGGACGATCGGTGGAAGTGTTTACCACACAGCCCGGATTACAGGTCTACACGGCTTCACACTTCAATGGTTCAGAAAAAGGCAAAGGGGGCTTTCCAATCAATCAGTTTTCAGGCATTGCGCTGGAAGCCCAGAATTTTCCGGACGCCCCAAATCACCTAAATTTTCCAAATGCTGTGCTGAAAAAGGGGGAAATATACCACGAACGGGTAATGTATCGGTTAAATTTCTGACAGGCCATTCTTTTCAGCCCTCAGACTCGTTTTGAATAGGGTGCGCGCCGCACTTTGTTCAATATTTTTCATTGGTTTCTTAAATTTTAAATTTACTAATTTATTTTTTAAGTACTACTATCTGCGGCATGAACTATATTTTTTTTTTGGCCGCTGGGCGATTTTTTTGGTCGGGGCAGGCAAACTTATTGACAATGTGTTTGACTGCGAAGCATTTGCTGTTTTCTTGTCCATTATGTCCAATTAATTTCACGGTTTCATATTAAACTATTTTAGTCCAAGATATAATAAATTTAAAAACGGTTCTTCACATTATTACCTGATCAACATAACAGTACCTTCCACAGTCTTGCTTTCAACAGGCTGTTGTCCAAACTCTTCATAAACAATACGATAAACATATGCGCCTAATATACATTGGCTACCTTTGTATGTACCGTCCCAACCTTTATTGATATCGCTTGTTTCATATATCATCTGACCCCATCGGTTGAAAATGCTCATATGGAATTGGTTTACATAATCATTTTTCTGGACTACACCAAATACATCATTAAGCCCATCGCCATTTGGTGTGAAGGCATTGGGCATGTAAAAGGGAGTACCTCCCCATAGTATTTGTACTGTGTCTGTTGATTTGCATCCTTCATATGAGGCAACTTCAACATTGTAGCTGCCTATGGTATCTATGATTATTGATTCTGTGGTTTCTCCGGTATTCCAAATGTATGAATCAGCACCAAAACCTGCTTCAAGTAGATATCCCGGATCTACCCAGAGTGTGTCATATGGAGCAAAGTCAATTGCTGGTTCCAAATAAACAATTAGCTCCATACTTTTGGTTTCAATACAATTAATAGTATCGGTTACAGTAATTGTATATATACCTGCCATATTTGATGTAACCTCACCGAACCATAATCCGTTGAAATTGCTTGTGAAGTTATCAGGCCCCGACCAGTGCCAATCATACTCTCCAGTACCCCCACTTACAGAAGGGGTTATTAATGCCATTTCTCCTTCACAGACTTCTACTACTGATGGATTGAACGTAATATTAGGTCGTGTATAGATTATAATTAGCCCTAGTTCAAAATCAGTATTTAGCATATCTCCATTCTCATTATAAAATTGACTTTCTCCCTGTTCTGCTACCCAGTCTATCTGAGATAACCCTTCATCTATTCCGCTAAATACCAATTCTGCCATCAAAGAATTATAAGGTAAGCTTGTTGGGG